>JAFUGY010000104.1 GCA_017469115.1 Oscillospiraceae bacterium | reverse complement strand
GGCGCGCTGAAAAAGAAACGGTGGCCCAGCGCAGGCAGCGGCTGGCCCAGCGGCAGTCGCTGGCCGCGCACCGGCTGGCCACCAACCGCACGGCGCTGCAAAATATCCTGAAGGCTTCGAACGCCCTGGCGGCGCTGGACCGGAAATGGCAATGGATCAACACCCTGGCCGCCACCGCCAACGGCACCCTGCGGGGCAAAGAGCGCGTCATGCTGGAAACCTATGCGCAAATGCGCTTCTTTGACCGCATTCTGCGCCGGGCCAATGTGCACCTCATGGGCATGAGCGGCGGCAAGTACGACCTGAAACGGCGGGAAACCGCCGAAAACCTGCGCAGCCAGAGCGGACTGGACCTGGATGTGACCGATCATTATAACGGCAGTACCCGCAGCGTAAAAACGCTGTCCGGCGGCGAAGCCTTTATTGCCTCGCTGGCGCTGGCGCTGGGCCTGTCCGAGGAAATCCAGACGACCGCCGGGGGCATCCGGCTTGACTGCCTGTTTGTGGACGAGGGCTTTGGCTCGCTGGACGAGGAAACGCTGGAGCAGGCCATGGGCGCGCTGCGCAGCCTGACCCAGGGCGATCGCCTGATCGGCATTATTTCCCATGTGTCCGAATTGCGCCGGGAAATCGACCGGCAGGTTGTGGTCAAAAAGGAAAAAACCGGCGGCAGCACGGTCAGGATTGTGGTATAGAGCCCGCCCCTTAGTAATCATGAGAAGAAGGGGTTGCCCCTATACTTCAAAATCCGGAAACAGTCCGTTATTCACACCACGATAATACAATCAGCGGCCTCACCCCCGTCTTCAAGCCCTTCAAACAGAACGCTGTCAATAATTCTGTCTGTGAGCTCTTTGTTCGTCAATTCTGATATAAGCATATTTCTCCTTAACGGTCTGCTTTTGGAACACCATATTCCCGCCTCATTGCCTCTGTGGAAACGACCCACTGCTTGCCATATTTACAGGCGTCCACGCCGTTGACCAGCTTGCCGTAGGCGATTGCCTTGCGCAGCGTGCTTTCGTTCAGGCCCCAAAGCTGGGTAGCGTCCGTAAAGGCCATGAGCCCGTCAAAAGGTGTCTTGACCGTCTCGCCGTTTTCAAACAGCTCATCGCAGGACAGGTCAAGATCATCATTCCAAATAACCCCGTAGCCGCCCATATCGACCTCCACGCTGGAAAACAACTCCGGCGCATTCTCCAGTACTTTGAACGGAGCCCATTTTACAAATAAGGGCTTTACATCATAGATTTTGGTCACGCCCTCCGCAAACTGTACGCTCAGGCGATAGTCCGGCAGAGCGTTGACCGCTTTCACTTTATGGAACATACAATCAACTCCTTACTCAAGGGGAGAAAGAGACTTGAACTCCTGCGTCTCCCACATATGCAAAAGATCGGTCTTGTGGATCGCCGCCCACTCCCGTACCATAGCAAGCGCCTTTGGCGGCAGATGGCCCTCCAACACTTCGCCCGTCTGAATGTCAATGGCGGCCATATCCTCCCCGTAAAGGGCGTGAATGTGGGGTGGATTATGCTCCGCCTGCTGGAAATACATACGAATGATGATCCCATAGAATCTGGACAATACCGGCATAGATGAAACCTCCTATTTGTGGCCACTTATATTATATCACGAAACCGTGAAAAATCAACCGTTTACCAAAATATAATTTGACTGGATATGAAAGGAAGGCGGGGATTGGGTGTATTACAAGACGAAAGGGTATAAAAAAAGCCTCATGCTGTGACGTTTCGTCATAGCACAAGGCTCTTGGTTTTACTATGTTGTTCAGGCTGTCAGGCGCTCATTCGAGTTTGTAAGTATCAGGCTCAATGAGTTTGTCAGCGTCAATTTCGCTTTATTCGTATTCAATCGTGGCAATCGGCTTCGGGCTGATATCATAGAGCACGCGGTTCACGCCTGCAACTTCAGCGAGGATCCTGTCACGGATTTTGTAAAGCAGCGGATAGGGGAGTTCCTCAATCGTGGCGGCGGTGGCGTCTACGCTGTTGACAGCCCGGATGATTACCATCCAGTCGTCGGTGCGCTTGCCGTTCTTGATGCCGGTGGAGGTGAAGGGCGGCACAACCGTGAAGTACTGCCATACTTTGCCCTGCAAACCGGCTGTGGCGAACTCTTCGCGGAGAATCGCGTCACTCTCGCGCACGGCTTCCAGCCGATCCCGCGTGATAGCTCCCACACAGCGGACGCCGAGGCCAGGGCCGGGGAAGGGCTGACGGTATACCATGCTCTCAGGAAGCCCGAGGGCAAGCCCCACCACACGCACTTCATCTTTATAAAGGAACTTCACTGGCTCAACAAGCTCAAACTGCAGATCTGCCGGCAACCCGCCCACATTGTGGTGTGCCTTTACACCGTCGCTCTCCAGAATATCGGGGTAAATCGTGCCCTGTGCCAGAAATTCAATTCCATCGAGTTTGCGTGCCTCTTCGGCAAAAACATCGATGAATTCTTTTCCGATGATTTTCCGCTTCTGCTCCGGATCGCTGACGCCTGCCAGCTTATCCAGAAAACGGTCAACAGCATCCACATAGATCAGGTTGGCTCCAAGCTGATTTTTGAATACCTGGATCACCTGTTCCGGTTCTCCTTTGCGGAGCAGCCCGTGATTGACGTGCACGCAGGTAAGCCGATCGCCGATTGCTTTGATCAGCAAAGCGGCAACAACGGAGGAGTCGACACCGCCGGAGAGAGCAAGGAGAACCTTCTTCATGCCGATCTGATTCCGAAGGGCGGAAATCTGTTCCTCAATGAACGCATTTGCAAGCTCGGGGGTTGTGATGCGCTGCAGGGATTCGGGTCTGAGATTGTCTGCCATGTTTGAGCCTCCATATTAAAAAGAATCTGCGCGTATTATACGCGCAGATTCAAAAGAATGCAAGAAAAAATCAATGCGGTAGGAAGAGCGGATCCTTCCAGGGGAAAGCGTAATCCTGCGTGTCATAACCGAACTGTTTTACCAGCAATTCATAGCGTTCATTTCCGTAGCGCCAACCGGCATGCGGGTCGGTTGCTTCCACATCGATGACGCAATTCGGCACGAGTCGCTGCATTTCATCCACCTGCGCCTGGGGAATCGAGGTGAACTTTCCGATCCACAGCCGCTCCAGATTGGTCAGCCCGTAGAGCGGTGAAAGATCATGAATGTCGGTGTTGAATCCGAGATTCAAATGGTGCAGGCCTGTGAGATTCTTCAGCGGAGAGAGATCTGCTATCTTGTTGGTCTGGATTTCCAGATACTCAAGCTTCGTGCAGTTTGCAAGCGGCGTGAGATCCGTGAAGTTCAGCATCGCAAAAATCGCGACTTCCAGATCCGGCATATAGGCGGCAAACGAGATGTCTCTCAAAATCTCGTTGTGGCCAACATCAAGATACTTCACTTCTGTGCAGTATTTGAGCGTCCTTGTGTTCTCCGGAGTCAGATCTCCGCCTACACTTGGCATGGAGGCAAGAATTTTCTTCACATCGGTGCGCACGGTGTAATTGGTGCCGAACCAAATGCGCCAGATCACTTTGATGTTCGGAAATGCATCCCGCAGCCTTGCCATATGCTCGTTGTCAACTCCGCATGTGTCCATATCAAGAACCTGCAGGTGAGGCATGCATCCGATTACCTGCCGCACCAGTGCCCCGTTATCGTCGATGGGAATGTGGTTGAGATCCATCGTCTCGTCAGACAGCGTAAAAGTCTTGCCGTAGAGGGTGAAGGAATAGAGAAACTCTGCGTTGGGCGCGGCTTCCTGCAGAGCAGAAATTTCCTCCCATGTAAGCTTCGAGAGCGTGTCGTTCCCCAGTTCAACGGTGTCAAGAAGCGGCAGCTGCCGAATCACATCTATGGCAGCCGGAACCTCTGACGAAGTGAGCCCCGTCAGATCCAGAAAGTCATCTTCCGGAGAAACTTCCAGTTCCTGCACAACCAATGTTTTTTCTTCCTTCACGGTCTCCTCATGGGGGATCATTCCCGGCCCCATGTAGAAGTAGGGATCGTTTCCGGCAAAACTCCAGCTGGATTCGTTGCCGTAACCGAAGATCTCCCTGATTTCCTGATACTGCGGCCAGAGCACTGCCGGTGCTGCCCCGCCATGGGTTTCCTTGTAGCGCCAGGTGTTGTCGATGTCATCGTCCGTCAGGTTGATCACACAGTTCGGGTGCCGTTTGGAATATTCCGCCACCTGCTCTGCCGGAATTCCCGTCTGCGTGCCGATCCATAGGCGGTCGAGCTCCAGGTCGTAAAGCGGCGAGAGGTCCGTCACATTCGGCAGCAGCCCGATTTCCAGATCACGCAGCTCCGTCAGCGAAGCCAACGGTGACAGGTCCGTAATGCGTGGGTTTTTAAACAGTTCCAGATAGCGCAGCTTTTTGCACTCGGCAAGGGCGCTGATATCTTTGATGTCATCCTTTGCAACAATCAGCACTTCCAGATTGGGCATATTGCGGACGAAATCCAGTGTCGTCATGATGTTGTTGTGCCCCAGGTCGAGATTTACAACGTCCCTGCAATAGGTGAGGGGTTTGCAGCTTGCATCATCCGTCAGCCCGAAATCGCCGACGTACGAGGCCAAAATGGTCTTCACATCGGTGCGCACGCTGTATCCCGTGCTGAAGGTAACACGCCAGATCACCTTGATCTCCGGGAATGCTCCGCGGATTTGCAGAATTCGCTCTTCAGGGAGATCGCAGGTGTCCAGATCGAGAAACCGAGCTTCCTTCAGGCAGGGAAGCGCAGCAACCAGCGCCTCCGCATCGTCCTTGATGGAGATCCTTCTTAGATCTATGTATTCCTCTTCCAGCGTCATCGGCACGCTGTAAAGGTGAAAGCTGTAATGAAAGTGAGCTTTCGGTGCGGCTTCCTGCATGCGCCGGATGGAGTCCCAGCTCAATATGGTGGTGGTTTCATCCCCCAGCTCAACGGTTCTTAGCCGTGTCAGCTGCGGTGCTGCGGAAACAAATCCCTTCACGTCTGACTCCGTCATCCCGGTCAGGTCAATCCGCGTCACCTTTGGCGAAACTTCCTGCCCGCAAACAACAACGGTGTCTGCAAAAGCCGCAGCAGAAAGACACGCCAGGGCAATTACAAGCACAGCTAATATAGCAAAAAAACGAATCTTTTTCATACCGTTTACCCGTAAAACCATTCTACACGCTCTCCTGTAACCGGCTCGCCGTGGGGCGTGGTGTAGTAAGGATCGTTTCTGGAAAAGCTGTAGTTTGCGTTATCGTCCGCTCCGTAATGGAAAATTGAGACGATCTTCCGGTAGGCCGGCGTTCTGTTTTCTTCCGAGTTGTAAGCGTGGATGGGGTCGATAAACCGCCAGTAATAGCCGACGGAATCATCCGTGTCATTCACTTCACACCCCGGGTGGTTCTGTTTGAATGCCTCAATCTGTTCCTGCGGGATTTGCCCGGGCGTCAGCCACAGGCGCTGGATTTTCGGCACGCGGTCAGCGGGGATAATCGGGGAGATATCATTCAAATTGTAGCAACCGCCGAGCTGCAGATCCGTCAGCTCATAAAGCTCCCCGATGGCATTGATGTTGTACATCGAGCTGCCGTAAAGCTCCACATATTTCAGCTTCTTGCAGTATGCCAGGTCATCCACATCCCGCAGATAGTTGTTATAAGTGATAAACACCTCAAGGTTCGGCATATATTGCAGAAAATACAGTGTCCGCATGTGGTTGTTATGCCCAACGTCCAGGTTCACCACATCCGTGCAGTAGGTGAGAGGTTTGCAGCTTTCTTCATCCGTGAGTCCGCCGTCCCCCGCCAGCGAGGCGAGGATGGTTTTCGCGTTCGTCCTGCAGCTGTAATCCAGAATGCTGAACCACACCCTCCAGATCACCTTTACCTGCGGAAAAGAATCCCGGATCATCGCCATGTGTTCACTGTCCACGCCGCTCTGATCCATGTCCAGCGTGGTGCAGTTTTTCATGCACGGCAGAGCGGAAACCACGGCAGCCCCGTTATCCTCCACCGGGATTTTGCGAAGGTCAATATACTCGGTGTCCAGCGTCATCGGCTCACCGTAAAGGCTGAAGCTGTAGGCGAAGTGGACGTTCGGTGCCGCTTCCTGAAGCTGCGCAATGATATGCCAGTTGACAGGGGTAGTCCTTTCATCACCGAGTATCACATTTTTTAGATTCCCGGCATAGGGTGCTGCCTGACAGAAAACGGCGATGTCCTGCCCGTTTGCCTCCGAAATGCCCGACAGGTCAATCTCCTCTGTGTCGATGTCGTAATGCCTGCCCAGCAGGTCAAACCCGTCCGCAAATGGCTGAGGTGTGGGCTCCGGCGTGGGCGGTGCAGTGGGCGCAGGCGTCGCTGTCGGGATGGGCTCTTTTTTGGCAAAGAGAGTGAAGAAGGGTGTGACAAACACCAGAGACATAAAACCTACTACAAGCAGAAGGAAAATGCGCTTCAGATGCAACATCAAAGGTCAGTCTCCTTATCAGCCATAGTTGGTTTCGTCTTCCGGATAGATCGGCTCAAGAATGTCATGGTCGTGCCATTCTTCAAAGAGGATCGACACATCCACAACTTTCATGTGCGCCGGCTCAACGCCTTCGCCGTGGGCATCGTACAGCGGGTCATTCCACGAAAACGCATAAGATGCATCTGCCAGATTATACTGGAAAGCAAGATACACTACTTTATAGTATCCCAGCGGCCGCTGTGCCGGGAAGACCTGGTTGTGCGCGGAATAATAAGCCCAGTCTGCCGTCAGGTAGCGCTGGTAGATCTTCCAGTTTTCCGAGGTGTAGCCTTCGTTCACGGCTCCGCCGTTGGCATTGCGTTCCAGACCCGTTGGCACGGTGGTGTTCACTTCACACTCCGGATGCAGGCTGCGGTAGGTGTCAACCTGTTCCTGCGGCACGGGGTCACCCACGCCGATCCAGAAGCGCAGCATCGGAATATCATACAAAGCTGTGATGTCCGAGATCCCTGCATTGGTGCCGATGTTCAGATGACGCAGCTTCGTGCATGCCGCCAGAGGCGATACATCCGAAACCCTCGTGTTACCCATTTCCAGATAAATCAGTTCTGCGCAGCTGCTGAAGGGAGAGAGGTCGGCAATACCCGTCATCGAAATCACCACGATCTGCAGATCCGGCATATTGCGCACAAAGGAGAAGTCTGTCAGCTGATCGTTGTGTCCGAGATCCAGATACCGCACCTTCGTGCAGTAATAAAGGCCGGCGGAGTTTTCATTGGTGATGTCGCCGCCCTTCGAAGGCTTGGAGGCCAGAATCTTCACCACGTCCGTTCTCACGCTGTATTCTCTTCCGAACCATACGCGCCACACCACATTCACCTGCGGGTACGCATCCCGGATCTCTGCCATCGCCTGATCCGGCACTCCGCATGAGTCCATATCCAGCATCTTCAGGTTCTTCATATACGGCAAAAAGTTTTTCACATCCGCACCGTTATCCGTGACGCGAATATGGTTCAGATCCAGCACTTCATCTGCCAGATTAAACTCCTTGTCGTAAACCGCACACACCATCGAAATCGTGGCAGCCGGGCAGGCGTTTGCAATCGCCTGCAGGTCAGCAAAGCTGAGGCCGTTGCTGTAATGGCCCAATTCAATATACTGCAGCTGGCTCATTCCGGGCAGAACTGCCAGCACGCTGCTCACATCACCGGGTGTGATGTTGCGAAGATCAAGGGTGGTGTCAGCCGTGGTGGCATTCACACCGCACACCGTGAATTTATAATCCATTGCGGCAGCCGGCGCTGCATGCGAAATGGTCGTCAAATCTTCCCACTGCAGGCTTCCGTCGGTTGTGGCGTTATCCGCAATCTGAATTCTCTTCACGTTGGGCAGGAGCGAAAGCCCTCTTGCGGCCTCTCCAACCTGCGCCGAAGTCAGCCCCGTCAGATCCACTGTTTCCGTGTCAATCGGCAGCGTCCTGCCGAGAAATTCCACACCGTACGAAATGCTGGCTGACGGGAATGTCGTTTGAAACGCCGCCACATCCTCTGCCGTAACCGGTGAGGATGACTGCGAAGAACTGCCCAGGTTGATGGAAGCAATCTGCGGCAGAGTCTGCAGGGCTGTCAGGGCCGAACCAACGTCTTCATGCCGCAGCCCCGTGAGATCGATAGCCGAAGCAGTGTTTTCAGCCAGACTCCCGTTCGGCAGGGGTACGGTGTAGCGTACGCTCACAGCCGGATGCGCCGCAGCCCACTGGTTGATTTCATTGTAGCAGGTGCTTCCGCTGAAGTCTGCCGAGGAGAGAGAGACGAACCCATCCAGAAGCGCCAGATCCTCTGGCCCGACAACCGCTGTCAACGCTGTCGTGCTCTCCGGATATTCTCCCGAGGATAACGAAACCATTTTTTCCCCGTAAAGGAAGGGGATCTTCTTCGTAATCTGGCTGCTGAAGGACAGCGTGAATGCCAGAAACACGACCAAAAAAACCAGAATCAGCAAAACTTTAAAAAAGTATGCCACTTTCTTTAAGAAACCCATAATCTCTATTCTCTCTCCTGAATGGTATTCAACGATTTACAGACAAACATCTGCTTTTCACGGCAGACACGCAGCAGTTGGTTTACTGCCTGTTGTTGTATTTCTCCAAAGCGATTTTCAAAATATCAAGCGCACGCTCCAGATCTTCCTTTTTCAAAACATAGGCCATTCTCACCTCGTTTTTGCCTTTACCCGGGGTACCGTAAAAAGGTTCTCCGCAGGCAAACATCACGGTTTCGCCGTGATCATCAAACTCGTTGAGCAGCCAGAGCTGGAACTTGTCCGCATCGTCCACCGGCAAAGCGGCCATAATGTAAAATGCGCCTTCCGGGCGTGCAAAAATAACCCCGGGGATCTGCTCCAGCTTTTTCACCATGGCATCCCGCCTGGCTTTGTATTCTTCCCTCACTGCGGCAAAGTAATCACTGCCGACGGAATAAAGCGCCGCAGCCGCAGCCTGATCAGTGGATGAAACCGAAAGCCTGCACTGGCACCATTTCATGGCTTCACTCATGAATTCCGCATTTTTGGAGATTAGAATCCCGATTCTTGCCCCGCAAGCCGAAAACCGTTTCGAAACCGAGTCAATGATAATCAGGTTTTCCTCATAACCGGGATACTGCAGTGCGCTCACAAGCGGCTCTCCGCCGTAAACAAATTCCCGGTATACCTCGTCACAAAGGATAAACAGGTTGTGCTCTTTCGCAATGTCGAGCATCAGCTTTAGCTCATCCCGGGTAAGCACCGTCCCGGTCGGGTTGCCGGGGTTCGTCACCAGAATCGCTCTTGTGTGCTCGTTGATCAACGGCTCAATCTTCTCCCGCACGGCAAACCGGTACCCTTCCTCCGGCGACGTCGGGATCGGCTTCACAAAAGCGCCTGCCAGCGTAACCGATGTGTGATAATTCGGGTAAAAGGGCTCGGGGATCAAAATCTCGTCTCCGTCGTCAAGAATCGAGGCGAGCGTCATCTGCAAAGCTTCACTGCCGCCGTTGGTAATCAGAATATCTTTTCTCTCCAGCATCACGCCGATGCCCGCATAGTAATGCCGGATGGCATCCAGCAGCGGGTTGATGCCCTGCGAAGGAGCGTAGGAGATCACCGGGTCAGAATAGTTTTTTAAGGCGTCGTAATATGCCTGGGGTGTATGAATATCGGGTTGGCCTATGTTCAGGTGATAGATTTTGATGCCACGTGCTTCTGCATCGGCAGCATAACCGTTGAATTTGCGCATTGGCGAAAGCCCGCAACGCTTCATTTTGGATGAAAATTTCATAAAAGCCACCTCCTGTATGTAATCTAATTTATTATACCACAAGCTTTCATTTTATCAAGAAAAACCTGAGAGATCGGTATTTTTTCTCCGAAAGAAACAGAGGCCAAAGTTCAACCTTGCGATCTTGGATCATTTTGAGTATACTGTTATCAGTGTTTCCTCAGAGAATTGGTTTTGGGAGAAAAAGAAATGCTCAGAATACTGACCGGGAAAGCGCGAACGGGAAAAACAGCAGTTGTTTACAACGAAATAAAGCAGGCTGTCCGGGCAAAGCAGCCGGGACGTATCCTGATTGTCCCGGAGCAATACAGCCATGAAGCGGAAAGAGAACTGTGCACGGTCTGCGGCGATACCCTCTCTCTCTATGCAGAGGTGTTCAGTTTCAGCGGCCTTGCCAGAAAGATTGCCGCGGAGCTGGGTGGGATTGCGGTGACTTATCTGGATGACGGCGGGCGTACGCTCTGCATGGCACAGGCGATGAAGCTCATCGGCGGCAAGCTTGAGGTTTTCAAAAGTGCATCCGGCAATCCGGAACTTCAGCAGATGCTGATTGCGGCAGTGGACGGGATGAAAGCTTCGTGCATTACATCCGAGGAGCTTTCGGAAGCTGCTTCACGCTGTAACAACAGAGAACTGGGACGAAAGCTCTCGGATCTCGCAGTAATCAGCGAGGCATATGAGGCAGTGCTCGGAAATTCCCGGGCAGATCCGGGTGACAGGCTGTCAACCCTTGCCGAAAATATTGCATCCAGCGCCTTACTGGAAAAAAGTATCGTCTATGTTGACGGGTTTATTGACTTTACGAGAACGGAGCTTTCCGTTCTGACGGCGATGCTGAAAAAAGGCGTACAGCTTACGGTCTGTCTCACAACGGACAGCGGGAAAGACGGCAGCGAGATTTTTGCCCTTTCCCGAAGCAGTGCCGAAAAACTGACGGCGATTGCCGCAGAACTCGGTGTGCCGGTGGAAAGCATTCATCCGCTGGAAGACCGGATGACGGAAGATCCCCTGCGCCTGTTCACGGAATATGCCTTTTCCTATACCGGCAAAACCTTTCCTTCCGAGGGGAAAATAGAGCTCTGCCGGGCGGAAAGCATAGCGGCAGAATGCGAGCTGGCTGCAGCCAAAGTGTTAAAACTGGTCAGAGAAACCGGTTGTCGATGGAGAGATATTGCCATTGCAATACGGGGATATGAAGACTATGCCCCCCTTCTGGAGAACATCTTTGAAGATTACGGGATCCCTCTCTTTACCGCCAGGAGGACGGATTTGAAAAGCCGCCCGATTCCCGCACTGATCGCCGATGCCTATGCCATCGTCAACAACGGCTGGAAGTACGATGATGTGATCAGCTATATGGGCACGGGATTGACAGGGCTTACAAGAGAAGAATGTGATTTGCTTTCTGACTATCTTTACCGCTGGAAGATCGATGAGCGTGCATGGCGAAGAAAAGCCCCTTGGGCTCAGCTGCCGGATGGTTACGGGAAAGAAGAGAAAGACAGCGCAGAAAAGCTTGCAGCCATCAACCGGATTCGGGCAAAACTGGCAGAGCCCCTGCTGCGTTTTGAGGAAGAAAGCCAGGCTGCCTCAACTGCATCGGGGCAGGCACAGGCACTTGCGGATTTTCTGGAACGTCTCAATCTCTCCGCCCTGCTGGAAGAGAAGGCGGAACGGTTATGGAATAACGGACAAAGAAGAGAAGCCGGGGAATACAGCCAGCTATGGGAGATCATTTTGTCTGCCCTGGAACAGGCAGAGCAGGTGCTTGGAGATACCCGCATGGATTCCGACGAGTTTGCAAGGCTCTTTCTCCTCACCATTTCAAAATACGATGTCGGTACGATTCCCGTTACCCTGGATGCAGTCAGCGCCGGGGATTTTGACCGTATGCGCCGCAGAAATATCCGAAATCTGATCATCCTGGGAGCAAACGATGCGCGGCTGCCGGCTGCCGGAACAGCGGTCGGTCTCTTCACGGATGATGAGCTGCGGCTTCTGCACCGAAACGGCACGGAACTGGGAGGAAATCCAGACCTTGAAATGTGGAGGGAGTATACGCTCCTTTACAGCTGCCTCTCTTTACCGACGGACAGACTGATTCTGGCCTACCCGGCCCTTGATGCGGACGGAAATGAAACAAGGCCGTCTTTCCTGCTTACCAGAGCGCAGAGATTATTTCAGTTGAACATACAGAATGTCAAACGAGAAGAAGCAGCGTTGTCTGCGCCTCGGCCGGCCTTTCGTCTTGCCGCGGCAGGGAAGAGCAAAGCTGCGAAAGCCGCAGAGGCATATTTTACAAGCGTGAACCCGGAGCCGCTGACAGGGATCCGTAGCGCTGTCGAAACCGTACGCGCCCCCCTTTCACCGGAAAGCGTTGAAGCACTTTACGGCAGGAGGATGCGAATCAGTGCTTCCCGGGCGGAAACCTTTTTCTCCTGTAAATACTCCTTCTTCTGCGGGCACGGGTTAAAGATTCGCCCCACCGGGCAGGCGGAGTTCTCTCCGGCAGAGTTTGGCACCTTTGTGCACTATGTCCTCCAGCATACCATCGAGGCGATTCTGGCAGGAGACGGATTTGCCGACACAGATGACCGAGCAGTGACGGCAATCGCCCGTGAAGTGATCAAAACCTATGAAGAGACGGTTCTCGGGAATTTTGCGGAGAAAAATGAGCGGTTTATTTATCTCTTTCAACGGGCAGAAGAGGATGCAATCCGCACCGTGCTGGATACTGTTGCCGAACTCCGAAAGACGAAGTTTGTTCCCCTTGCATTTGAGTTGAACTTCGGAGACAGTCAGGTTTTTCCGGGCCTTCGCCTCCAAAACGGGAAGGACACTCTGATGCTCACCGGCATTGCAGATCGGGTGGATGGATGGGAACACAACGGAAAGGTCTATATCCGGATTATCGACTATAAAACCGGGGAAAAAAAGTTCTCTTTCTCCGACCTGTGGTATGGCATCAGCCTCCAGCTTGTCCTGTATCTGCTCGCTCTCGAGAGCAACCCTCAATCGACGGAAAAAGCCCTTCAGCTGCCGGAAGGCACCCGGATTTGCCCGGCCGGGGCGGTCTACCAGCATGCAAAGAGCAAGTATCTCAATCTGGAAAGAATGGAGGACGAAGCGGTCGTCCAAAAAGAGCGGAATAAAAATGCACGTCGAAGCGGAATTGTTCTGGGCAGTGACGAGGTGCCGGACGCCTGGGAAACCGGAGAGGAGAAAGTCTACAGCCCGTTGAAAACAAACAAAAAGGGCGAGCCGGTAGGCGAAGGCCTGATTTCTCCGGAGCAGCTTGACCTGCTGATCCGCCACATCCGGATGCTCCTCGACGACATGTCAACCCGCGTCAGAAGCGGTGAGATCAATGCAAACCCTTACCGGATCGGAAACGGAGAGCTTTACTGCAGGTTTTGCGACCTGAACGGCACCTGCGGATTTGAGGATGGCATCAACGGGGAAGCCTGCAGGATTCTGGGGGAATGGAAAAAAGAAGCCGTGATGGAAGCGCTGGAAAAAGAGGTGAGTGATCATGAGTGAGTTCGTGCCGACGCCTTCCCAGAAGGAGGCCATTGAGACGTATGGCGGAACCGTGCTGGTTTCTGCCGGAGCCGGCAGCGGAAAAACCAAAGTGCTCACCGAGCGCCTGATGCGGGCGGTCCTGGATCGGGATCATCCCAGAGATATCGACCGGTTTGTGGTGATCACCTTTACGAATGCATCAGCGGAAGAGCTGAAAAGCAGAATAACGGAAGAGCTCTCGCATTCCGAGGCAGCTCTGGCAGCGGAGGAAGCTGTAGCCCCGGCATTTCTCGACCATGTTCGCCGTCAGCAGGCACTGTGTCAAAACGCCCAGATCGGAACCATTCACCATTTCTGTGTCAGCCTGTTGAGAGAATACGGGCATTTAAAGGGGCTGCCTTCAGATTTCAAAATCGTCAATGATGATCTGGCCCTTTCCATGAAAGAGGAGACCCTCAATCGGGTTCTTGATGAAAAATACAAAACCATACAGGCCGATCCGGGATTTGAAAACCTTGTGAACTCCGTCGGTGTCGGGAGAAATGATGACCGGCTTGCAGAACTGGTTCTCTCTCTGTATGAAAAAATGCAGTGCCATGCCCGGCCGGATCGATGGGCAGAGGACTGTGTTTCTGCCTTGAAAAAAGATTACGCCGATATCGGTGATACGCCGTGGGGGCAGGAGATTCTGAAATCTGCCTGTATGGAAGCGGAATACTGGGCAGAGGAACTCGACCGTGTAATGGAGGCGATTGCTGCAGACGAGACGGTCTCCAAGGCATATCTGGACGGGATTTCGCAGGGAGCTGATGGAGTGAGAGAGCTCGCAAGATGTCTCCGGATCGGATGGAATGCGGCAAGGCAATGCCCGCCCGTGACATTCGGCAAACTGCTTCCGGTGAAAAAGGAGCATGCTCCTGCCCTCACGGAAATGGTCAAAAAACGGCGGGATGCCTGCAAGAAGGCGCTTGAAAAGATCAGCAGCCGGCTCTATGCCGATTCTGAAACCATTTCGGAAGAACTGAAGCGGACAGCCCCCGCAATGGAAGCTTTGCTTCAACTGACGCTTTCATTCGAAGAAGCTTATGCGAAAGAAAAGAGAAGAAACGGTTTCGTTGACTATGCCGATCTGGAGCATTTTGCCGCAAAGCTTCTCACGGAGGAGGATGGGACGAGCACACCCCTTGCAAAAACTGTCGGAGATCGCTATGAAGAGATCATGATTGATGAGTATCAGGATGTACGCCACGTACAGGAGGACATCTTTCAGGCAATCTCAAACAGAGGAGAAAAACTCTTCTTGGTCGGGGATGTCAAACAGGCGATTTATCGTTTCCGTCTGGCGGATCCGGAGATTTTCAATCAAAAATACAGGGACTTCCCGCTGAAATCCCTGGCACAACCGGGAAATCCGGGCAAAATCATTTTGAGAGAGAACTTCCGTTCCAGAAAGGAAATTCTCGCTGCAGCCAACAGCATCTTTTCCTGCTGTATGTCGGAACAACTCGGTGATGTGGCGTATGATGAAAGCTGTTCGCTTGTATGCGGTGCGAAAAATTATGCCGGGGACGTCCCAACTCCTGAAGTCTGGCTCTATTCCCTCCCGGAAGCCGATGAAACCGGAAGAGTCCCTGACAAGACGGCTTTTGAAGCAGAATGTACAGCAAATCAAATCCTCCGTCTGATCCGAAGCGGGATGACGGTCACGGATGCAGAAGGAGAAAGAAGCATTCGCTTCGGCGATATCGCAGTCCTGCTTCGCAATGCAAACTCTGTCGGGGGTGTTTATCGAAGAGTCTTTCTCGAGAAGGGAATTCCGGTCACCAGCGGACAGGGAGGAGATTTCTTCGAAACGAGAGAAATCAGTTTTGTGCTGTCGATGCTCAGCATCATGGATAACCCGAGAAATGAAGTTGCCCTTCTGGCAGTGCTGACATCTCCTGTTTTCGGGTTCTCCGGCGATGACCTTGCAGCCATTCGCTCCTCAGACACAGAAGCCGGTTTTTACGATGCCCTCAAGCATTATGCGGAAGAAAACGAAAAAGGTCGTCACTTTTTGGAAACCCTGGAGGCATTCCGCGCGGAAGCCCCGGATCTGACGGCAGAGAAAATGGTCCGGAAGATCCTTTACCAGACGGATATTCTCGCTGTTTGCAGCGCTATGCCGGATGGAGAGAAACGTACTGCCAATCTTGTCCGGATGCTCAGTCTTGCAGCCGAATTTGAAAAAGACGGCAATCACGGCCTGCACCGTTTCGTCCGTTATCTGGAAAAGCGGAAGAAAAAGAATTCGGTGGTCGCGGCACAAAAAGGGGAAGATTCCGCCGTGCAGATCATGAGCATTCATCATGCAAAAGGGCTGGAATTCCCGGTGGTTTTTCTCTGCGATACGGCAAGGAGATTCAATCGTCAGGATACAATGGATACAGTCCTTGTGCATTCCGAGCTTGGGCTTGGCCCCAAAATTGTAGATCGTGATTTGCTCGTGCAGTACCCGTCGTTTGCCCGGAGATCAATTTCTCTTCGCATCCAGCGGGAAACCCTCTCGGAAGAGATGAGGCTTCTTTATGTTGCGGTGACAAGAGCAAAAGAGCGCCTGTTCCTCTCGGCTGTTGTTGACGATGCGGAAGCATTTCTGGAAAAACAGAAGATGATTTTGCCCCTTCCGGGAGAACGTGCAGAGCCGGAAGCTCTTGCCAAAGCCCAGGCTCCTGTCGAGTGGATTGTGACGGCGGCATTGGCTTCTCAGGGCAAAACCCTTACCCTGCACTGCGGTGGAGAGCAGCAGCTCCCGGAAGAAATCGTTTTAGAGGAACAGCCGGAAGAAGTTGACGAAAGAATCCTCCGTGAGATAGAAGAAAATCTGCATTTTTCGTATTCGTTTTCTGCTGCACAAACCCTGCCGTCCAAAGTAACGGCAACGGAGCTGAAGTATCTGAAAACGGAAGAAGATGCAGAAGCAGTCGCATTGGTGCAGTCACAGGAGAGGCATCATTATTTCCGAAAGCCGAATTTCGCAGCGGAGAAAAGATACGTCACGGGTGCAGAGCGGGGAATTGCCACCCATCTTGCTCTGCAGTATATGGATTTGTCCAAAGCCGGGTCACCGGAGGGGATCCGGGAGGAAATCAAACGCCTGGAAGAGAACAAGTATCTTTCAGCCAGAGAAGCCGGCGCAGTCGATCAAAGCTCGGTTTTAAAGCTGTTCCGGTCAGACCTGGGCGAAAGAATACGGCGGGCTGATCAAGTATACCGGGAATTTCGCTTTTCCCTGCTCTGCCAAAGCGGAGAACTCTTTGAAACCGAAGCCGAAGAACAAATTCTTCTGCAGGGGGTGGTCGATTGCTGCATCGAAGAAGCGGGAGAACTGGTTATCATCGATTATAAAACCGACTCTGTTCATACCCCGGATCAAATCCGGCAAAGGTGTGAAGTGTACGGCAGTCAGATCAAAGCCTATTCCATGGCGCTTACAAGAATTCTCGGGAAACCGGTAAAAGAAACCATCCTCTACTTCCTTTCCTGCAATCAGGCTGTATCGGTTTGACGCAAACCAAAACCTCGATCAAAGGCAAAAAAAGAGACGTGCTGTTTACACACGTCTCTTTCATCATTCTGTAGCAAAACTTACTTGCTGAAACGAAATTACTTAATGCCGTACTTCTTGTTGAATTTATCAACACGGCCGCTCGTATCGACGAGTTTCTGTTTTCCTGTGTAGAACGGGTGGCACTTGGAGCAGATTTCAACGGTGATATTCTGCTTGGTGCTGCCGGTTTCATATACAGCGCCGCATGCGCATTTAATTACGGTGGGCTTATAGTTGGGATGGATGCCTTCCTTCATAATGTTCACTCCTAATCATGTGCTGCCTTGATTGTGCCGAAAAAGACATAGTTACAAGACGCTTGCTTATATTAACACAGCCGAAAGTGGATTGCAAGAGAAATTTTCTTCGAAAAAAGAACTTTTCTGCAAGTAGTTGTGTATCCTTATAAAGGGAGAATGCGGCTGTCAGTTCAGAAAGTCTTTGAGCTTTTTGCTTCTGGACGGATGGCGGAGCTTCCGCAGCGCTTTTGCTTCAATCTGGCGGATACGTTCACGCGTGACGTTGAATTCTTTGCCGACTTCTTCAAGCGTGCGGGTGCGCCCGTCTACAATACCGAAACGGAGCTCCAGAACCTTTTTCTCACGGGGAGCAAGGGTATCCAGAACCTCTTCCAGCTGTTCCCGAAGGAGGGAGAAAGAGGCAGCTTCTGCAGGCTCGGAAGCGTCTTCATCCGGAATGAAGTCACCCAGATGAGAGTCTTCCTCCTCACCGATCGGCGTTTCAAGAGACACCGGCTCCTGTGCAATTTTCAGGATATCGCGCACCTTATCAACAGGCATGTCCATTTCGGCAGCAATTTCTTCCGCAGACGGATCATGCCCGAGCTCCTGCAAAAGCTGGCGGGAGACGCGAATGGTTTTGTTGATGGTTTCCACCATATGAACAGGGATGCGAATGGTGCGGGCCTGATCGGCGATTGCACGCGTGATCGCCTGGCGAATCCACCACGTTGCATAGGTTGAGAACTTATAGCCTTTGGTATAGTCAAATTTTTCAACTGCTTTGATTAAACCGAGGTTTCCTTCCTGAATCAGATCCAGGAAAAGCATACCGCGCCCGACATATCGCTTCGCAATGGATACCACAAGGCGCAGGTTAGCTTCCGTCATGCGCTGTTTGGCAACTTCGTCCCCGTCAGCCATGCGGGTTGCAAGGTCCACTTCCTCGTCCGGTGTAAGCAGCGGGACTTTGCCGATCTCTTTGAGGTACATGCGCACGGGGTCGTCCGTCGAGAAGGTATCGGCAAGGGAATCCGGATCGGCATTGAGTTCCTCTTCGGTAACTTCCTCAATTTCGGCGATCTCTTCCATTTCTGGAAGGAGGTCATCGTCAAGCGGAGGGAGAATATCTGCATCGGGAATATCGATATCGATGTTATTCGTTTCGAGGTCTTCGTAGAATTTATCCAGAGCCTCTTCCGAAAGACCGAGCTTATCCAGAACTTTCAGATCGTTTTGTGTCAGCTTCCCGTTCTTCTTTCCCTTCTTCATCAGAGCTTCAATCTGCTCCTCAGGGGTTTTCGCAGGCTTCTTGATTTTAGCCGAGTGGGGAACGGCAATTCTCACGCCCTCTTCGTCAAATTCTTCATCAAGATCAGCGTGAGCGGCAGCATCGGCTGCAAGCAGCGCATCTGCAGCGGCAGAAAGCTCTGCTGGGCTCATCGTTTCAAGAATTTTTACATCTTCCGCTTCACTGACGTCTTTTTTAATTTTTTTTGTGCTCATGATCGGTATCCTTTCCCGCTGTTTTTCAGCTGATCGGCAAGAGAGCGAAGGTCAGGGGTAATCTGAGAGAGCTCCTGCTGATCTTTCATTGTTTTGATATAGTCTTTTAAGGTGTTTTTCGCGTTGGAGAGATTTTCGGGTTTGTTCAGAATGCTGACGAGGAGATTCATTTCCGGTCCGGTAAGAGCTTCACTCAGCACGGTTGTGTTGACAGGCCGGTTTGCCCGGATCCGTTCCAGAAGAATAGAATAAATGTGCCCAAGTGTTTCTGAAGTAAAATCATCCCGGGTGAGAGAAGCTTCGGCCTCTTGGTATAGAGACGGCTCCAGATAGAGAAGCCGGATGACGCCCTCTTCTGCGGTGGCAGAAGGCAGATTCTCATAGCGTAAAGACCGCTCCTGCGGTTGAGCCGTGTTGACGGGTCGGCTGTTTCGTTCCGCTTCCCGTCTGGCACCGGACAAAAGCCGCTTTCGCTGCTGCTCCACTTCTTTGGAAACAGCATCTGCCATGATCCCGGCCTGTTCCGCCACACGGACGGCATAAACCTGCCGTTCCACACTGCCCGGAAAGGTAGCAATCAGCTTTGTTGCCTCATGCAGAAAATCGACCTTTTGTTCCGGCACCGTGAGGTCGTATTTCTTCTTGATATTCATCAGGCGGTAATCAATCTGAGATTCCGAACGGTCGATCAGATTTTGAAAAGCATCGCCGCCTCGTGTTTTGATGTACTCATCCGGATCTTTGGCGCCTTCCCAACGAAGCACTTTCACTTTTACATCCAGTTTTTCAAGGATGTCGATAGCCCTTTGGGAGGCTTTGAGGCCTGCACCGTCATTATCGTAGGCGAGAACAACTTCTTTTTTGTACCGGGAGATCAGCTGCGCCTGTTCTTTCGTGAGGGAAGTGCCGAGCGAGGCAACGGCACTGTCAAAACCTGCCTGGTGCAGGCTTACAACATCAACATTTCCTTCCACAAGGATGATGTAATCACGTTTGCTTTTCCGCGCAAGGTTCAGCCCGAAAAGAAGCCTGCCTTTGCTGAAAACCGGAGTATCTTTTGTGTTGAGATATTTCGGCTCACCGTCACCGATGATTCTGCCGGAAAAACCCGTGACATTTCCGCGAACGTCAATGACGGGGAACATCAGCCGATTCCGGAAGGTGGCATAAGTTCCGCCTTTGCTGCCGGGCCGGATCAGATCGGCAGATGCAAGCTCGGAAGAAGTATACCCCTGCGCCAGCATCGCCTGCTCAAATGCACTGTAGCTGTCAGGTGCATAACCGAGGCCGAAAGAGGTTGCCATTTTGCGCGAGATTTGCCGCTTGTTGATATATTCCCGTGCTCCGGCACCGCCGGGTGTGTTGAGCTGTTCATGAAAATAGAGCGCGGCTGCTTTATTCACTTCGTAAAGGCGTGCCCGCCTGCGGGATTGAGCATCGTTTTCCTGTTCCGGAACGGGAATGCCGGCGCGTTTGGCAAGGCGTTC
This sequence comes from Oscillospiraceae bacterium, assembly GCA_017469115.1. GTDB lineage: Bacteria > Bacillota > Clostridia > Oscillospirales > Oscillospiraceae > Limivicinus. Next base: position 12,344 of record JAFUGY010000104.1, on the reverse strand, counting down.
GATTGCTTCCGGATAGGAGAGCTGTTCAATCTCCATCATAAAGTTGATAACGCCCCCGCCTTTCCCGCAACCGAAACAATAATAAATCTGCTTCTCGGGAGAGACGGAAAAGCTCGGCGTTTTTTCGTTGTGAAAGGGGCAGAGCCCAAAGTAGTTGGCGCCGCTTCGTTTTCCGAGAGAAACATATTCGGAGACGACATCCACAATATCATTTCGGTCGGCGAGTTCTGTCAAAAACGATTCAGAGAACATTTTTATTTCACCGTCCAAGCAAAGGGAATAAACAGTTCACTGTATTTCTCCATCGCGTACCCGTCCGTCATGCCGGAGATATAGTCACAGGCAGCACGCTGGGGGCCTTCCAGCAAAGCAATGGCGGCATATTCTTCCGGCAGCCTCCCGGGATCAGAGGAATAATACTGGAAGAGCTTTTCAATAATACCGTCTACTTTGCTCTCTTCACTTTTGGCAACTGGGTTTACATAAATATCGGAATACATGTAAGAATGGAAAAAGTCAAAGGTTTCCTGCATATGCGGAGAAAAGGAAATCTTCCCGTCCCTGCTGTTTTCAACCAGATCTTTGACAAAGGTGTCGATACGCTCGCTGTTTCGGGATCCGCATTCATCCCGAATCCGCTCCGGAACGTCATATTCCGTGATGATGCCGGCCCGGATGGAATCATCCAGATCATGATTGATATAGGCAACTCTGTCGCTTAAACGGACAACCGTGGCCTCACAGGTGTCATCCGGGGCTCCGAGCGTATGGTTGAGAATACCCATGCGGGTTTCGTAGCACAGATTCAAGCCGCGCCCTCCACGCTCCAGATAATCAACAACACGCAGGCTTTGCTCGTAATGTTTAAACCCTTCTGAAAAAATACGGTTCAATGCGCGTTCTCCTGCATGGCCAAAGGGTGTATGCCCGAGATCATGCCCGAGGGCGATAGCTTCTACCAGATCTTCATTCAGCCGTAGCGCACGCGCAACCGTTCTTGCAAGGCGGGTAACCTCCAGCGTGTGCGTCAGGCGTGTGCGATAATGGTCTCCTTCGGGCTGAAGAAAAACCTGGGTTTTGTGCTTGAGCCTGCGGAAGGACTTGGAATGTGTGATCCGGTCGACATCACGCTGGAAGCAGGTGCGAATCGAACATTCTTCCTCCTCAATTCTGCGGCCACGGGATGAATCGGCAAGAACACCGTATGGGCCGATCATCACATGCTCCAGTTTTTCACGTTCTTCTCTCGGACACGACATAGCGGAACCCTCCTTTCGGCTCTCGAACCATTTCTCTTATTATCTTATACGGCGAAAAAACGAAAATTACTTTTTTTATTTTTGAAAAAATAAATTTTTTTAGAGCAGTAGTTTGGAATATCGATAATGCCATATCAGCAGCCATATTGATTTTTGCAGAAGCTTCTTATATAATAATGACAATTTTCATTTAGCGAATAACAAAAACACAGGAAAGGAGATCTGATTATAATCAATACCATCAGCCAAAGTGTCGTTAAAAAAGATCATGCTGAAAAAGCCTCCGGCCGCAGTATCTATGTTGCGGATTACCCCTCCGAAGGCGTGCTTTTCGGCAAGCTGCTTCATGCAACGGTGGCACGCGCCAGAGTGGTGAAGGTTACTGTGCCTGAGCTTCCGGAAGGATATTTCTATGTGGATGCGAAAGATGTCCCGGGCGATAACAATGTCAACATCGTCCTGGATGACACCCCTGTTTTCTGTCGGGAAACCGTTGAGTATATTGGAGAACCGATTGCCATGTTGTGCGGCCCCGAGGAGAAAATCGTGGAATCCCTGCGGGATGCATGCCTTGTCGAGTACGAGGAGCTGGAACCTGTGCTTGATCTGCGAAGGGCGACGCAAAGTTTCTTTGATTATGCTTATGGCCACGGCGATGTGGAAAAGGCATTTGCCGAGGCGGACAAAATCTATGACGAGGAATTTGAAACCGGCTACCAGGAGCAGGCATATCTGGAACCCCAGGGGATGATGGCGCAGCCGGAATCCGATGGGCGCATGTTTGTTCACGGGTCAACGCAGTGCATCTTTTATATCCGCAATGCTGTGGCGCGCGTGCTTGGCTGCGGTCCGGAAGGCGTTCATATTATGCAGGACGTAACCGGCGGTGCATTCGGCGGCAAAGAGGCATTTCCGTCAATTCTCGGCAGTCAGGTGGCGGTAGCTGCCCACAAATGCGGGAAACCCGTGCGCTGTGTGTTTGATCGGCGGGAGGATATGGAATATTCTTCCAAGCGTCACCCCTCCCTGTGCCGTTATCGGGTTGCCGTGAAGTCCGGCAGAATCACTGCGATGGACATTGATGTCATCTTCAATGCCGGTGCATATTCAACCCTCTCTGCGGTTGTGCTGCAGCGCGGCATCATTGCCTCTCCCGGCATTTATCAGGTTCCCAATCTTCACATACGCGGCAGAGCGGTGAAAACCAACACCACGCCTTCCGGTGCATATCGCGGTTTCGGTGCCCCGCAGACTTTCTTTGCAGTGGAAATGATGATGGACCATATCGCGCGTGATCTCGGTGTGGATTCCCTTGCCTTCAAGGAAGCGCATTGCAGCAAACAGGGAGATTTCACATCCACCAGAGGCAGATATCATGATCCGGTCCCCATTCCCGCCATGATAGAAGAACTCGATAAAGTCTGTAATTATCGGGAAAAGCGAAAGGCATATGGGCTCCCTCAGTCTGGGCGTTTTCGCCGCGGCATCGGCATGTCGTTGCTGTTTCATGGCGCCGGTTTTACCGGCTCCGGGGAGCGCGATATCATCAAAGCGGTGGCGAAACTGCGAAAGTATAAAGACGGTACCGTGGAAATTCTGGCAGCCAGCGGGGATATCGGGCAGGGGGTTCGTACCACCTTCTCAAAAATAGTCGCCCATGAGCTGAATCTTCCGATGGACAGGATTATTTGCAACCATCCCGACACCGCTCGCGTTGCCGACTCCGGCCCGACGGTTGCCTCCCGTTCCATCATGGTGGTCGGGGAACTGCTGCGCCGTGCAGCCGAAAAGTTGCGCAGGGAATGGGTTGATGGGGAAGAGCAGGAAGTGGAAGAGCACTACCGGCATCCGGATTATCTGATCCCGTTCGACCTCAGCACCGTCACGGGTGACGCCTATCCGACCTATGCCTGGGCAGTCAACGCCATTGAAGTGGAGGTTGACACCCTCACCGGCTTTATCAGAGTGCTTGGCGCCTACGGGAGTTTTGATGTCGGCACGCCGATCGATGAGAACATTGTGATAGGCCAGCTGGAGGGAGGCTTCCTTCAGGGGATAGGCTACTCCTCCATGGAAAAGATGGATTATGATGCCAAAGGTCGCATCCGCAACCATTCGTTTTCCGATTATCTGATCCCTACGGCGCAGGACGTCCCGAATCTTCAGTGTATCCTGCATGTCGAAAAATTCCCCTATGGCCCTTACGGAGCGAAAGGCGCCGGGGAATTGCCTCTGGTCGGTGCTCCGGCTGCTTTTCTGGAAGCAGTGGAACAGGCCATGGGAGGCAAAAGCCTTCATCATATTCCGTTTACGGCAGAGGATGTTCTCTCTGTGATCGAAAAGGAGGGAATCTGAGATGGATGCCATTCAATTTGTGCTCAACGGCAGGCAAGTCACCTACACCGGCAGCGCAGCAGACCGGCTCCTGGATGTGCTGCGCGAGATCTTCCGCTGCACAAGCGTGAAATGCGGATGCAAAGAAGGAGAATGCGGCGCCTGCAGCGTGCTGATCAATCATACCCTTTATAATTCCTGCTGCGTTGCCATGGGCGCGGTGGAAGGTGCCGATGTTGTCACCTTGGAGGGATTTCGCGAAACGGAGCGATTCGCTGTTTTGGAGAAGGCCTTCGGCAGCGTTTCCGCTGTACAGTGCGGGTTCTGCACGCCCGGTATGCTGCTGGCAGCCGAGGCTCTGCTCTCCAAAAATCCGCACCCGGATGAAGAGAAAATCCGGGAAGGGTTTTCCGGAAACCTCTGTCGCTGTACGGGTTATAATGCCATTGTAAACGCTGTCAAACAGGCAGCCGAGGAAGGGAGCGGGCTATGGTAAACGGAGTTGTGCCTTCCACTCTGAAGGAAGCGCTTGAAATACTGGCAGAGCGCGATATCATCCCTTATGCCGGCGGTACCGATCTCATGGTGGAAAACCGTAAAAATGCGGAATACCTCTTTCTGAATAAAATCCCGGAGCTGAGGCAGATCCGCGTAGATGAGGAAGAAATCCGCATCGGCGCTGCCGTAACCTTTACCGAAGCGCTTGCAGACCCCAACGTGCCCATGCTGATGAAAGAAGCGGTTTCCCGCATTGCTGCCCCTGCCATTCGCAATGCAGGCACCTTTGGCGGAAATCTCGGCAACGGCTCTGCGAAAGCGGACACGGTTGTGGTGGAATTTGCTGCAGATGCGAAGCTGCGCCTTGTCTCAGCAATTGGAGAGCGCATCGTAAACGTTGACGGGTTTTATCTCGGCCGCAAGAAGCTCGATCTCAGAAAGGATGAGCTGATTGCCGAAGTGCTGTTGCCGAAACACGGTCTCGACCGGTATGCTTATGAAAAAGTCGGCGGCCGCAATGCACTGGCAATTTCCAGAGTGTCCTTTGCCGGGGTTTTCGACAGTGCAGATGGCCGGATTACAAAGCTTTCCGCGGCCTTCGGCGCGGTGGCAGATACCGTTCTGCGCTATAAGGATCTGGAAGCAATGCTCATCGGAAAGACGTTTGAAGAAGCAAAACACCTGAAGCCTGAATATCTCAAGGCATATGATGAGCGCATGATGCTCACAAAGGGGCGCGTCAGCGCAGAATACCGAAAACAGGTCTGCATGAATCTTCTGGACGCCTTCCTGTCCAAATTCGGAATCTGAAAAGAAAAACAGAATCATGGATGATTCCGTTTCATGAAACCGGTAACAAAAAAGAAAGGAACTGTTTGATGAGCTACTTTACACTGAGCAGCGGCGAGCAACTCTATTATGAGGACAGGGGACAGGGGCCGGATACCCTGATCATGATGCACGGCTGGACAAGCTCTCATGAAGTCTATTCCGAGCCGGTGGAAACCCTCCAAAATCAGGCCAGATGCATAATCTATGATCATCGGGGGCATGGAGAGAGCAAAAAAACCACAGGGCAAAACCCTACCATGGAAACCCTTGCCGGCGATCTGAATGAAATCATTCAGGGCCTTTCGCTTTCCAATATCACCCTTCTGGGATGGTCCATGGGCGCCGGAGTTGTGTTCAACTATGTCCGGCTCTATGGCTGCTCTGCCCTGAAGCAGATTATCCTCTGTGACATGACGCCCAAACAGCTCAATGATGAAGAATGGAAGCTTGGTCTCTATCAGGGGAAGTACACAAAGGAAGATATGGAGCGGGATGCGGGGAAGAATTTTTATTCCCTGTACAAGGAATTCGCCGTTGGCGCTGTCCCGAAGCTGAAAAAAATCCCCGGCTTCCTCCTGAAGAAGCCTCTGGAGGAGAAACTTGCCACCTGCGACGAAGCCACGCTGAAAAGTCTGGCGGCATCCATGAAAACCCAGGATAATCGTCCGATTGTCGGGCAGATTACGGTGCCGGTCACCTATTTTTATGCCGAGCCCGGTTCCCTCTTCCCGCCTGCTCTTGCCGATTGGTACAAAGAGCATGTCGTTTCCCCTTACAGGGCAGTGTGCTTCCCGGAAAGCACACATATGCTGGTGAGTGACAATCCCGAGAAGTTTGCCGACGAGGTTAGCACAGTTCTTCACCTCAATCGGTGATCATCCTGTCAGCGCGGAAAAGCCTCGCTGAAAAATCTGGTGAGACGCGGAGCCGACTCAACATTCACCTCACAATAGACTGCACACCAAAAGCATAGAGAATGGAACCTTTCCGTTCTCTATTTTTTTGAATTTTTTTCAAAAACAGGTCCGTTTGATGGATATTTGATGGATTTGATAGGGTATACTATAAAGATCGATTACGAAACAACGGAAAGGGGCAAATTCATGAACGAGATGACCGTTGATGCAACCCTGGAACAGATCAAACCGGTAATGGATTTTGTCAATGCGAAGCTGAAAGAACTTGGCTGCTCGGAGCGAAATCGGATCCAGTTGGATGTAGCTGTTGACGAGCTTTTCGGCAATATTGCCCGATACGCCTATCATCCCGGAATCGGAAAAGCCACGGTGCGCCTGGATGTGGAGAAGGATCCGCTGTGTGTGATCATTACGTTTATCGATCGTGGTGTACCTTATGATCCGTTAAAGGCAAAGTTCGTGGATACGACCCATCTTCCGGCGAACGAGCGGCCGATCGGTGGGCTGGGGCTGTTTATGGTAAAGAGAATCATGGACAGTGTCAGCTACAACTACCGGGACGGGCAGAACATACTGACCATTCGCAAGAAAATTTGAGACCGTATCAGGAGGAAACTAAAATAAGATGATAACAGCAAAAACAGACAACGGGAAGCTGATCATTTCACTCACCGGTACCATCGATTCAGCAAATGCTCCGGCGGTAGAGACGGAATTGCAAGGAATATGCAGCGCAAATCCCTGTGAGAGCGTGGAACTGGATTGTGATCAGCTGGAGTATTGCACCAGCGCCGACCTTCGGGTGATCCTGCGCCTCAAGCAGAAAATGGATGCAACCGTCCTTACGAATGTCCATACGGAGCTGTACAACATTTTCGATATGACCGGCTTCACCGAAATGATGGAGGTCCATAAAGCTTATCGCGTGATTTCAGTGGATGGGTGCGAGGTGATTGGTCAGGGAGCCAACGGCAAGGTATACCGCATCAACCCGGATACCATCGTCAAGGTCTACCTGAACCCTGATGCCTTGCCGGAGATTCACCGCGAGCGGGAACTGGCAAGATTGGCTTTTGTCGCGGGCGTGCCCACGGCAATTCCTTATGATGTGGTGCGTATTGAAGGCGGTGGCTTTGGTTCGGTTTTCGAGCTGCTGAATGCGACCAGCTATGCCAAACTGATTATCAGAGGTGAAAAAACGCCGGATGAGATAGCGGATATGAGCATCCGCCTGCTGAAGCTCATTCACTCCAAGGAAGTGCGTTCGAACATTTTGCCCGACATGAAAAAAGTTGCGCTGAATTGGGCAATGTTTCTGAAAGATTATCTGCCCCCAGAGGAGCATGAAAAGCTGATTGCGATGATCAGCGCCGTGCCGGAGGATGCGCATCTGATGCATGGGGATTACCATGTGAAGAATGTGATGCTGCAAAATAACGAGAGCCTGCTGATCGATATGGACACACTTTGCCATGGCCATCCCATTTTTGAATTGGCCAGTATGTACAATGCCTACGTGGGTTTCGGCCTGGTTAACCATGAGCATACACCGAAGTTTCTCGGAATACCGTATGAAACCTGTTTTAGATTCTGGCGCAAGAGCCTGGCGCTGTATCTTGGCACCGAAGATGAGAACAGAATAGACGAGGTGGAAGCCAAGGCTAAAATTGTCGGCTTGACCAGATTGATGCGCCGGGAAATCCGCCGCAACGGCCTGAACCGCGAGGATGGCCGGAAGATGATCGAAATCTGCCGTGCAAATTTGTCAGAGCTGTTGCCAAAGGTGGATTCCCTGGTGTTCTGAATCATAAATATAAAAATCTAAAAATCTTAAAATAGAGAGGAGAAATTCAGCAATGGATGAATTGAATTTCAAATGTGAAAGAGAAGGTACAACTCTATTCGTGAAACCGTCGGGGAGATTGGACACTGCCACTTCTCCCGAAATGGAAAAGCGCCTGCAGCCGGAATTGAAAGGCATAAAAGACGTGATTATGGATTTTGCAGAGGTAGACTATGTTTCCTCCGGAGGGCTGCGCATGTTGCTGAGCATCGATCAGAAGCTGAGCGGTGAGGGGGGCAGCCTGAAGCTGATTCATGTGAACGAATATATTATGGAGATCTTTGATATGACAGGTTTCTCCGATCTTGTTGCTGCCGAATAAGCACGGAGAAACGACAGGCATACAAGAAAAAATAGCCTGCAGGATGATATGGTCATGCCATGATCATTGCCTGCAGGTTGGTGCAATTGCATCTTATCCTCGAGATTGGTAACCTGACATTCTGATTGTGTGAGGGCGTAAAATGAAAACAGCAAATCTTGAAGGAAATATGGGGCTTGTCACCAGGCTTATGTTCAGGCTCCTTCCGGTTCAGATTCTGATGATGACCGTAGTTTGTGTCAATGATCTGATTACCAGCTTCTTTGCCAGCAATTATATCGGCCTTGAAGCTATGAGCGCCATCGGTCTCATGGGGCCGGTCGATACGCTGCTTGGAGCGGTCTGCACAGTTTTCACCGGCGGTGCATCTATCCTGTGCGGGAAATATATGGGTCAGAATGATCATGAAAAGGTGCAGAATGTTTTCTGCCTTGATCTTTTCCTCACAGGCATCGTCGGGGCTTTGTTTGCGTCTGCATTGCTGGTGATTGGTGTGTTCAATCTTTCCGGCTTTCTGACGTCGGATGCGGCTGTCCGCCCAGTGCTGAACCAATATATGATCGGCTCAGCAATTGGCACACTGCCTTACATGCTGAGCACGCAGCTGGCGGTTTTTCTCTCACTGGAAAATCAGCAGAAGTTGATGTTTCAGTCGAGTATCCTTTATGTGGTTGTTGTAGCGATTCTGGATATCCTGTTTGTCCTTGTCCTGCATATGGGGGCTTTTGGGCTGGCGCTTGCTTACGCTATTGCGGATTGCGTCTTTCTCTTTGTACAGATCCGTTATTTTACCAGAGCGAGGTCTTCGCTGCATCTTTCCCTGAAGCATCTGCAGCTGCGGGAAAGCGGGGAGATTCTGAAAGTCGGTATTCCCGGTGCGCTCTCAGATGGGTATCAGACCGTGCGCGGATTTATCGTGAACGGGCTGCTGCTTACTTATGTGGGCAGTGTAGGCGTGTCGGCTTTCAGCGCTGCAAACACGCTGCTTAATGTTTTTTGGGCAATTCCAGTAGGGATGCTGACTGTTTCACGTATGCTCATTTCCGTAAGTGTGGGTGAGGAAGACAGACAGTCTCTTACCGATATTATGCGTGTTATGTTTTCTCGCTACGTTCCTCTGATGTGCATCATCTCTGCAACGCTGAGTATCTGCGCTGTCCCCCTGACGAGGATCTATTTCCGCGATCCTTCTGAGGCTGTCTACGGGATGACGGTGCTGGGCTTGCGGATTCTCCCGCTGTGTATGCCTTTCATCGTGATCTGTATGCACTTTATCTGTTACGGGCAGATTACGAACAAGCAGGGGCTCGTCCATGTGCTCTCTATAGTGGACGGCTTTGTATGTGTGGCGGGTTTTGCCATTGTTTTCACCGGTTATCTGGGAATAAAAGGCCCGTATTGGGGCAATGTTTTCAACGGTGTGGTGACCTTCCTGATCGTGATCGGATACGCTTGGCTGATGATAAAACACTTTCCGCGTAATATGGAAGATCTGATGGTCATTCGGGATTCCTTCGGGGTTGAAAAAGAGAACCGCCTCGATCTCTCTGTTCGCTCCATGGAGGATGTGCTCACGGTATCCAGGCAGGTGATCGCTTTCTGCCGCAGCCGCGGCATTGATGAGAAGCGTGCCTATTATTCCGGCCTTTTCCTGGAGGAGATGGCTGGCAACGTTGTGAGCCACGGCTTTCGAAAAGACAGTAAAAAACATGCGGTTGATATTCGTGTGGTGTACAAGGACGATGACGTAATCCTCCGCATCCGGGACGATTGTGTGCCCTTTAACCCTGCTGAACGGAAGGATCTGGTAGATCCAAATGATAAAATTAAGAACATGGGGATCCGCATGGTCTATAAAGGTGCGAAAGATGTGCAGTATCAATACCTGGTCGGCCTGAACGTGCTGACGATTCGTATTTAAATGAAAATTATCAATCAAGGAGGACAAGATGGAATATTGCAGGACTGAACAGGAAAAAGAACAGACGTTACAGGCCAATCTTCAGAATGCAGAATTAAGCGTCAAGGCATTTGAGAAATTGCTGGAAGAAACCAAGCATCCCATGGATGTGCAGAAAGAGGTGCTCTTCTCCCTTCTGGAAGACAATAAGGATACCGAATTCGGCAAAAAATATGGGTTTGCAAACATCCACACCATTGAAGACTATCAGAAAGCACTGCCGGTTTCTGTGTGGGAAGACTTTGAGCCTTATGTTAACCGCATGATTGAAGGAGAACAAAATATATTAACTGCCTATCCATTTGATCATTTTAATATAACCTCCGGTACCAGCGGAAAACCCAAATTCGTCCCCTATACGGAACGGCATCAGAACGCCTATGTAAAGTATAACTCCATGTGCGGCACAGCCGTGTTGGTGAATGCAATCGGCACCAAGTGGTGTGGTGGTCGTGCTTTCAGCCCGAATACCGGAGAACTGTTTACACTGCCCAGTGGCTTAACGTATGGTCATATCCCGGCTAAAATCGTCGACTACATGGGCGGACCTGAAAACGCAGATATTACTATGAGAACCACCTTCACTTCCCCGGTAGAAGCCGGCACTACCATTGACGGAAGGGATACCCGTTATATCCATTGCCGTTTTGCCCTTGAGGACAGAGATATAACCGGCATTAACGTCATGTACTTCCCGCTGCTTATTACCATGCTGGAATACATCGATAAAAATTATGAGCTTTTGATCGACGATATTGAGAAAGGAACCATCAACGAAGAGATCAAAATGCAGGATGAATGCCGCGAAACACTGCTGAAGAAGATCAAACCTATGCCCGAGCGCGCTGCAGAACTCAAAGAGATCTTCAAAAATGGAACTAATTTCCAATATCTGCCTGTGATTTGGCCTAATCTGATGTATATCTATGGCTGCAAGGGTGGTAGCTTTGCCAACTATGACCGTATCATGCGAAACCGCTACACAGGTGAGAACCTTACCAGAATCTATTATGGAGTAACAAGTACGGAGGGCATTTACAGCACACCATTTGAAACAGACAGCGAGATCTCAGTGCTTACACCGGGAAGTTTATTCATGGAGTTCCTGCCTGTTGACGCCGATGGCGACTTTTCGCAGATCGTCACAATGGACAAGCTGGAGGTCGGCAGGCAGTACGAATTCGTCATCACAAATAATTCCGGTCTATACCGCTACCGCATGAGTGACTCTTTCATCGTCATGGGTATGCTCAATGAAACGCCAACCATACGTTTTGTAGGTCGTGTCAACAAGATGATCAATATGTCATCTGAAAAGATCCTGGAATCAGACATTGAAAAAGCTGTTGCCGAAGTCAGTGAAGAGCTGAATCAACCTATCTTCGACTTCTGCGTCTGCCCCGATTACGACAATATGTGCTATCGCTTCCTTGTTGAGCCGCAGAAGAACACTGAGCTTGATATGAAGGCTTTTGCAGATTTGCTGGAAAAGAAGCTATCGGAAATCAGCGACGTGTACCAGTGGGTGATTAACGGGCTAGAGAGCTTAAATCCTCTTTCGCTTCAGCGTATGCAGCAGGACACCTGCCTGCTGTATCTGGAACTCAGGCAGTTCAAGGGTGCCTCCGCCTCTACAACAAAGCCTGTGCATGTTATTACCACAGACGTTCAGAAAAACTTCTTTACCAAAATGGTGGAAGGCCCTGTGTTTTCTGCCACGGCTGTATCTCAGCAGGGGATATCTGAGGAGAAGGACGAACCGGGTGTTCTTGTTGTGCCCTTGGAAGGAAGGCTTGATTCTGTTACAGCGCCAAAGTTTGAATCCTGGGCAAAAACCTCTCTTGATAACGTTGATAAGCTGATCCTCGATTTCAAGAATCTTGAGTATGTTTCCTCTGCAGGGTTGCGTGTACTGCTCCAGGCAGAACAAATGATGGCTAAACGCGGCGGAATGAAGCTAATAAATGTAAATGAGAATGTGAAGGACGTTTTCGACGCCACCGGTTTTTCCGAAATACTCACAATTGAATAAATGACTGCATGAACCCTCTAAAACAGTTGATCGCGCCTCCGACATCACAAGTCATACTAATCACTGATAAGATGCTTTAAAAGATTTCCGAGGTGGAATGGCGGCAGGCGAGGCAGAAGCCGAAGGGAATACTTTGTGAATTCTCAAGGCTGATAACGAAGTATGCCGCCATTCCGGCCGGAAAGATTTATATGGATTTATCAGTGATACTATAAAACCAAAAACCTGTCCGAAGGTAAAAAGGGTAGACTACCCCCTCAGTCAGATTTGCTGGGATGTAATCTGAATTAGGCTGTGACAGGGACAGCGGCAATTGTCACTTCGTAGCCTAACGCTTTGAGCTTTTTC
>JAFUGY010000103.1 GCA_017469115.1 Oscillospiraceae bacterium | reverse complement strand
TGTGTTCCATCCGGGAACGACTGAGGAGCGTAAAAACACGCCAGACAACCGTAGAGGAGAAAATGGAGGAGATCCGCCTTGTCAATCGAGCAAAACTTCTGCTCATCCAATGCCTGAACATGACCGAAACGGAAGCCCACCGGCATATTCAGCATCAGGCAATGGAACAGCATCTCACCAAACGGGAAGCTGCCGAAAATATCATCCGCACCTATCAATAATGCATCAGGCTCATCTGTGAAAGCCTGATGCATTTTCCTTTGTTATTAAACGTTGAAATAATTCCGCTCAGAATTCCAGCTCTTTTTTGTCGAAGATTTTGATTGTGACAAACAGAACCAGCCCCAGATAAACTACCAGCCCGAGAAGGAGTTTGCCGATTGCCATGCCGACAGAGCCGAAGAGAAGATCACTGAAGGCGTTGTCTGCAATCCCGGCGTAATGGATCCTCTCCACATGAAATGCCTTGACCTGCGGATTCAAAGAGAAAAGGAGCGTTGAGAAGGGCACCGCAATATAAAGCAGCAGGAGAAAAATGGTGCTGAGGGGGATATTGTTGGTGATGTACAGAATCATGGAAGAAAGCGCAATATAGCCGACTGTTTTATAGACGGTAACCAGAACCGTCATGTAGAAGGCTCTGCTGAGTCTGGGGGTGAACGTGCATCCCATCAGCTTCAAGGAAAGAGAAAGAATCAGCGTAATGATGCCATACATGAAAACGGAGAGAATCACAGTGTCAAGCAACTTGGCCAGCACCAATTTGCTGCGGGTCAAGCCCCGACCGATTACACAGGAATAGGACATGGAACGGAAGTCATCCGCATAGACGCCGAAGAGAATCACAAGGCCGAGGATAATCTCCGGCATAGCGATTTTGCTCATCATATTCTGCACCGCCACGAAAGGATCCTGCTCATAGGCGAGAAAAGAGCCGATAACCTGAAAGCAAAGGTATCCCAGCGCAATGAGGAACAGCAGAATCACGGAACGCTTTTTCAGAATTCTCCGAATATCTGCCCGGATCAGTCTTCTCATAAATCCAGCTCCTTTCTGTTGAAGATCAGTGCACTGACGGTCAGGAACAACGCATACCACAGCAGTACGAAAAAGACGTGGTGCATCCACATGTTGCCGGCATCAAACTGCCTGCGAGCCATATCCGCCTGACCGAGGAAGGTGACATCATAAAACGGGAGATGGGTGCGATTCTGGAGCCAGTCCAGAATCATTTTGGAAAACGCGATTGAGATCAGCCCCGCGACAAGACCGACAGAAGAATTCCACGTCAGATAGACGAAGATTGCCGCGAAGGTGCAGAACCCCAGAATCTGTAGCCAGGCAGCCGCATAGGCGGAAAAAACCCGCAGAATCTGGACTTTCGTCAGGACAACGGAAAATCGGTCAAACGTGATCTGATCCATCAGGAGGAAAAACAGGACAAAAGCAAGGGACAGCAAAACGGTGTCGATAAACTTTGCAAGGATTACCTTTGTCCGGGAAAGCCCCCTGCCGATGGCGGTGATCATGGTGCCGGATCTCAGCTCGTCACCGTAAACGCAGGTGAAAATCGGCAGCAGAACCAGAAAGGGGTATATATAGGCAAGCTGGATATCAAGATTGGAGTAATAAGAGTCGTATTCAATGGAGGAGCTGAAGAGCCCATAAATGAATAACGCGAAAGAAATCAGAGGGCAAATATAGAATCCGGGTTTTGCCAGAATTCTCCTCAAATCCGCTCGGATCAGTCTTCTCACTCTTTGCCACCCCCGACAAGTTTGAAATAGTAGTCCTCCAGGGTGGAGCGCTCCTCGACTTCGCGCATGATCTTTACGCCGCCTTCCGTCAGAAGCTTCCGTGCCTTCTCCAGATCATCCACGGCAATTTCAATGGCGGATTCTTTTTCTGCAAGGTCCGCTTTGGTAATCTCTTTCACCACAACGCCTTCGTTGATGATGCCAAATCGATCAGCGGTGTTCTCCAGTTCGCCGAGGATATGGGACGAAACAACGACCGTCATGTTGAATTCCTCCCGGAAACGCTGAACCATATGGCGGACATCGGCAATCCCCTGGGGATCGAGGCCGTTGGTCGGCTCGTCGAGAATCAGAATCTCAGGGTTGCCGAGAATAGCGCCCGCAATACCGAGACGCTGCCCCATGCCAAGGGAAAAGGTTTTAAACGGCTTTTTGACATTCTGCAGGCCGACGATCTCGAGGACCCGGTCAATTTCAGCCTTCATCTGCCGGTGGGGAATTCCTTTAACAGTGGCGTAGTATTTGAGGTTTTCGCGAGCGGAGAGATAGTTGAAAAATCTGCTTCCGACGAAGAACCCGACCTTGCTTCTGTTTTTATACAGTTCGGAGCGGGAACGACTGCCTGCGATGGAAACCGTGCCGTCGGTAATCTCTGAAAGGCCCAGGATCATTTTGAAAATCGTAGTTTTGCCTGCGCCATTTCTCCCGATCAGACCGTAGATATCCCCGCGGTTGATCTGCATGTTGACACCTTTGAGCACCTCATGTTTGCCGTATTGCTTTTTGATATCTTTCAGTTCGATGATCGCTTCACTCATATTCTTTCTCCTTTACCATACTTTAACCCGTTTGCCCTCGGGGATAAACATGCCGTCACCTTCGTGAATATCATAGGTATTCAAAAACTCATCATACTGTGCAAGCGTAACGTTGATGCGCAGATAATCGAGAGGGTGCTCGTCGTATTCGAACATATATCGTTCATGATCGTACGAAACCTGGGAAGACCAGACGCGCGCAAACTGACGGAAGAACTTGTCATAGTCAAACTGCTCTTTCCGGGATGCCAGTTCCAGCACAGCTTTCATGCCGCCCATGTCTGCCGTGGCTTCAACCTGAACTCTGGTACCGTTATAAAGCCCGGATCCCTGGAACGGCGTCAGACCGCTGTAATACGAAGTGACCCCGATGGTACGGTCGCCGAAAGCAGACTGATCTCCTGAAGGAAGCCAGGTCTGTTTGACCCCGTCCTTGTCGTACTGAACACCGTTGGCGTCAAAGCCGTGGGTGATCTCATGCCCGACGACGGTGCCAATGCCTGCCAACATCTCCTCATCGCTCATCTCCGGGGTAAAGACAGGATCATCCAGGATGCCGGCACAGATGTAGATTCCGTTCATGTTCGGATAATAGAAGGAATTGGTCTGTGTGGAGGAAAGCATAGGTGTAAACGGATCCCATTTGTTCAGATCCACTTTTTCTGCCGATAGTGCGGCACTCTTTCGTATGCCGAACTTCCGCACTGCCAACGCAGCCTCCAGGAAGTTGCCCCCTTCCTCTGCGGGAACGATGCTGAGATCGGAATAATCGCCCTTGTCCGGGAAGACCACATGAATCTTCAAAGCGTTGAGCTTTTCCAGACAGAGTGCTTTGGCCTCATCAGAGAGCCAGGGCTCATTTGCAAAAATATCCCGATAGACATCGATGAGATCGGCGGTCATGCCGTACAGCCGGTCATAGACATCGGGGCTGATATATGTGTCGAGATAGGCTTCATTCAGCAGAGCCACCAGAGCGGTGCTGCCGATCTGGTTTTCAAACAGCTTATCATCGGCTTTCTGCTCTTCCGTGCGGTCATCGGGCTCAAGCGTCACACCGCGGGGAACCTCAAGCTGCTCGAAGGTGCGGGCAGTGTCCTCATCCAGATAGGCACCGAGGGCGAGCACATATTTTACCATCAGAAAAGACTTCATCTTCTCCAGATATCTGGAACAGACATTATCCACGGCCTTGAGATACTTTGCATCAGCAAGAAAGTGATTGCATGCTCCGTATCCCCATTGATCCAGATATTCCATCATCGGGAAATCTCCCTGAATATAGGCGATTTCTTCCCTGGTGAAGGTCATTTCTTCTTCCTTTGTGAGAGAATCGTCCACAATGCCGGCAAGCGTCTTCTCAACCTGCCAGGTATCGTCGAGAATCGACTGTATCTGATCTTCCGTATAACCCATTTTTTCGAGGACACAGGTGACTTTGCCTTCCACGACCACCATTTTCTCGAGATCGGATTCATTCATGTTGAAATAGGCATCGGAAGCGCCGTTCTGCCGGCTTAGCGTAAAAGCAGAATTCCCAAGCATCACATAGTAAGAAGAGGGGTCCACCTCTGAACGGCCGGGGCCAGCCACCTCCACCGGCGAAGCGCCGAGGGGGTTTGAATCAGCGTCGGCAATCCAGGCGAAAAGCTCCTCTGCTGTCGTGATTGCTTCGATGGAGCGAATATAGGGCTCCAGCGGCGTGACACCGAGGGTCTGCCGGCCGGCAAGATCTTCTGCCAGGGCTGCATATTTGCGGACTTCCTCAATGCCCTTTCCTGTAACGGAATCATCCGTCAGCAAAGCCCGCTTCCTGTCCGTTACCATGCGGGCAATATTGACGATGGTACGCCCGTTACGGTCTTCAGAAGTATAATAATCCTGATTGGCTGCGGCAGCAAAGTCATCCTTCAGGGAAACCACCGTATCGGCAGTGACATTCCCCTTGATGCTGGAATCAATCCAGTGCGGTGAATCCGAACCGATGCTTCCGCAGCCCGCGGTGACAAGCGCGGCGCAAGCAAGAAACAGTGCCAGAAGCTTCTTTTTCATTCTCATTCTCCTTTTCTCGTTTCAAAGGCAGGCAGAAGCTTTCCCCTTCGAAAAAGAATCGAATTATTTTACCATACCTATTAATCCACTTCAACAGAAAAATGTCAATAAATGCACCAGACTTTAATCAAAAGCCTGATGCATGTTCATTTCTTAGAGAAATTTAGTATCTTCCGGCGGGAAATATTCTTTCTCCGGCATCAAATATGCCTGCCGGCCGAGGCGTTCTTCCTCCTGGCAATCTTTCACATAATTGATGAACTCCTGTACAAGATCTGTGTTATGCTGCCCGCGGTTTCTGACAAGGAAATACTCAATCTGGCGAGCACTGTCGACAATGATTTTTTTGACCAGAAGGTCATTTTCGGCATAGGTTGTGAGAGGGTAGATGCAGATGCCTACATTTTGCTCAGCAAGAGCTTCGGCGTCGATATAACTGGAGAGTTCACAGACAATATTGGGCTCTTCGCCGATTTCTTCAAACCAGGCTCGTATCGCTTCGGCGCGGGAATGCCTGCTCGGTATAACAAGCGGCTCTCCTGCAAGGGCCTTGAGGGGAATAAAGTCGCCCTCCTGCTGCGCCAGCCGATGGTTTTTGGATAAGATGGCCACCCAAGGCTCACGCCCGACAGAAACCCCTTCGAGCTGTTCAATGTCATAGGGAGCCGCAATCAGTGCAAGATCGGCCAGGCCATGCTGCAAACGTTCAATCGCCTCATCCCCGCCGCCGTTCCACAATCGGAATGTGACCTGGGGGAACTCCATGCGGAACCCGGCAATCCATCTTGCAAGCAGATAGGGAGCACGCCCTTCTACCAGGCTGATGTTGATCGTCCCGTTCAGACCTTCGAGAGAATGCATTTCAAGCTCCGTCTGTTCGGCCAGTTCAAGCAGTTGTTTGGCACGGCGATACAGGAGCACACCGGCATCCGTCATTTTCAGAGATCGTTTTCCGCGGATAAAAAGCTGCACATTCAGTTCTTCTTCCAGATTTTTGATTTGGCTGCTGAGCGGCGGCTGGCTCATGCCCAGCCTTTCGGCAGCGCGCGTCATATTCATCTCTTCTGCTGCCGTAACAAAGTATTTCAATGCACGAAGATCCAACGCTCTCCCTCCTCCGGGTCATTATCGTTAATTTTTCCGCGGCTCATTATAACATGC
>JAFUGY010000008.1 GCA_017469115.1 Oscillospiraceae bacterium | reverse complement strand
GCATGCGGATCAACCGTGGGTTTCGGAGCAAACAGCCCGCATGCCGAAAGTAAAACGACAAGAATCAACAAGAATGCAATTGTCAGAATGTTTCTCTTCATGGTTCTATCTTACCATAGTTTGCTCAACAAAGCAAATAAAGCCTCTTTTCTGACAGAAAAAAGTTTTTTAAAAAACAGGAAAATAGTTGTTGACAAACAGCTTCTGATTTGCTATTATTACCGAGCTGGAAAAAATGCTGGTGTAGCTCAGCCGGTAGAGCAGCTGATTTGTAATCAGCAGGTCGGGGGTTCGAATCCGTCCACCAGCTCCAAATCAAATATGGGGGAATTCCCGAGTGGCCAAAGGGGACAGACTGTAAATCTGCTGGCAATGCCTTCGGTGGTTCGAATCCACCTTCCCCCACTCAAAAAACTCTGATTTCGGTCAGAGTTTTTTATTTTTTGTGGGCGGATTAAAAATCCGCCCAATGATTATGAAAGAAAGAATTTCCAAGTCTGTCAACGATTGCAGCGAAGGGGAAGAAAACATTCCGTCTGGTAAAACAAACCTGAATGTGGTATATTGTTGCCATAAAAATCCGGGAGGACGAACATAATGGCTGCAAACTGGTTGAAAGACACCGTATTTTATGAGATTTATCCGCAATCTTTCTACGATTCAAACGGGGACGGGATCGGCGACATCAACGGAATACGCCAGAAGCTGGATTACATCAAAGCGCTGGGCTGCAATGCTCTTTGGATCAATCCCTGTTTTGATTCTCCATTCAAAGACGCTGGATATGACGTAAGAGATTATCTGAAAGTTGCACCCCGATACGGCACTAACGAAGATCTTTTCCGGTTATTTGAAGAAGCCCACCGAAAAGGAATCCGGGTGCTACTGGATTTGGTTCCCGGGCACACATCGGAAGAACATCCATGGTTTCGGGAAAGCCAGAAAGCTACGAAAAACGAGTATTCTGACCGTTTTATCTGGACGGATTTCTGCTTTCACGGTGCAAAGGGCTTCCCCTATGTTGGCGGAGAGAGTGAGAGGAGCGGATGCTATCTCCTGAATTTTTTCAAGTGCCAGCCTGCACTCAACTACGGGTTTTATCATCTTACCGAACCCTGGCAAAAGAGTTTTCGTTCTCCGGAAGCCATGGCAACCCGTGAGGCGATCAAAGATGTGATGCGGTTCTGGCTCTCCCACGGATGCGACGGATTCCGGGTGGATATGGCAGCTTCTCTGGTGAAAAACGACGATGAGAAAAAGACAGGCACCAGCGCAGTCTGGAAAGATGTACGAAGGATGCTTGATCTGGAATTCCCGGATGCTGCCCTGGTTGCGGAATGGAGCAACCCGCCTCTGGCGCTTCGCGCAGGCTATGATATGGACTTTTGCCTGAATGAGCCCGGAAGCGGCTATTCCACCCTGATGCGTGACTACGGCAACCACGGAACAAGCGCTATGGGAGACCGCAGCAATGCAGATCACAGTTACTTTAAAAAAGATGCCGGAGGCAGTATCAATCGCTTTCTGGATGAGTATCTCGCCTGGTATCATGACACAAGAGATCTCGGTTACATCTCTCTTCTGACCTGCAACCACGATACCATTCGCCCGAGTTATAATCTCGACGGAAAAGAACTGAAACTCGCCTATGCCTTTCTCTTTACGATGCCCGGAGTACCCTTTTTATATTACGGGGATGAGATCGGCATGAAGTATCTTGACGTTCCGACAAAGGAAGGCGGGTACTTCCGCACAGGCTCCAGAACCCCTATGCAATGGGACAGAAGTGTAAACCTCGGTTTTTCTGAGGGAAAAGAATCTGCCCTCTATCTCCCCGTGGATTCTTCTCCGGATGCCCCTACGGTTGAAGCGCAGGAGGCTGACCCTGATTCACTATTAAATACCGTGCGTTCCATTCTCTCCCTCCGTCACAGAGAAGAAGATCTGCAGGCCGATGCCGCTTTCCGCGTGCTTTGCAGTGAGGTGAACAAACCTCTGGTGTATGAGCGCGGTTCCCTGCTCTGCGTGTTAAATCCCACCGGACGTGACCTTGAAGTTACTTTGCCTGAAGGTGTATCTGCGGAAAAGCGCGGTGAAGTGTTATTCAAAATCGGGAATGT
>JAFUGY010000102.1 GCA_017469115.1 Oscillospiraceae bacterium | reverse complement strand
CTGTTCGGCAAGTTCCTTGATGATTTTTGCCTGAAAGCTGAACAGGTTTCGGGTAGAGATAAAGTCATCGCTGTCAGGAGGGAGAATCTCTCCGGTGTAAACTTTCTCTGCAGCAGAAATCATTTCCCGAAAACCGATTCGTTCATCGGCAGCGCCGAACAGGCTCTCATGAATTCCGCTGACTTCCGACGCCTTGCGGAGCAGATCCCTGTCGTAATAGGGGATGCCGATGGCATCAGATAGTTTACGTGTGATATTGTGCCCGCCACTCCCTGTTTCACGGGCAACCGTGATAACAATCTTGCGCATGGAAGCCTCCTTTATGCACCGAGATAGGCCTTGCGTACGCGGTCATCGTCCGCAAGTTCTGCAGCAGGCCCGCTCATAGAAATTCTGCCTGTCTCCAGTACGTAGGCGCGGTCGGCAACCGCCAGGGCCATCTTCGCATTTTGCTCGACAAGAAGAATGGTAATGCCGTTTTCATGCAAGGTTTGAATGATGGAAAAGATCTCTTTCACCAGCAGGGGAGAAAGCCCCATCGAAGGTTCATCCATCAGCAGAATGGAGGGATCTGTCATCAGTGCCCGCCCGGTTGCCAGCATCTGCTGTTCTCCGCCGGAGAGCGTCCCGGCCAGCTGTTTCCACCGTTCTTTTAACCGGGGGAAGTAGGCATACACCTTTTCCAGATTTTCGGAAACCCGTTTGGAATCCCGCACGATATAAGCGCCCATCAGCAGGTTCTCTTCCACGGTCATGCGGGCAAACACATGCCGTCCTTCCGGCACATGGGCAAGGCCGAGCCCGATGATTTTGTTGGGGTGCACCTTCTGAAGATCTTTTCCGTCCAGAAGAACAGACCCCGAGGAGATGGGCAGCAGCCCTGATATAGCATGCAGTGTTGACGTTTTTCCCGCTCCGTTGCTCCCGATCAGGGAAACGAGCTCTCCGTCATGGACGACAAGAGAAATCCCTTTGAGGGCATGGATAGCACCGTAGTATAGATTTAAATCTTTTACTTCCAGCATGACAAAACCTCCTCATTCACCGAGATAGGCGGCGATAACGCGCTTGTTTGCGGCAATCTCAGATGGGGTGCCGGATGCAATCGTCTGCCCGTAATCGATCACCTGAATCCGCTCGCAGATGTTCATCACAAGGGACATATCATGCTCAATCAGCAGAATAGCGATCCCAAACTGTTCCCGTATGGTCTGGATGCAGGCAAGGAGTTCCGCAGTTTCCGTCGGGTTCATTCCCGCTGCCGGTTCATCGAGCAGGAGAATCTTCATATCGGTTGCAAGGGCACGGGCGATTTCCAGTTTCCGCTGTCTGCCGTAAGGCAGGCTTGCTGCTGGCAGTTCTGAAACATCCGCAAGCCCGCAGATTTCCAGAAGCCGCATAGCCTTTTCGGTAACCGCTTTTTCAGCTTTCCAGAATTTCGGCGTGCGAAACGTTGCGGCAAAAAGCCCGTATTCGATGTCCTTTGTGCAGGCTGCCTTTACGTTCTCAATGACGGACATTTGTTTGAACAACCGGATATTCTGAAAAGTCCGGGCAACGCCTGCTTCCACAAACTGGTAAGTCTTTTTCCCGTTCAGCGGTTTTCCGTCCAGAATCACGGTCCCCTCCGTCGGCGGATAAACGCCCGTGAGCAGGTTGAAAACGCTCGTTTTGCCCGCCCCGTTGGGGCCGATCAGCCCAACAAGTTCTCCGGGAAAGATTTTGATGTTGAAGTCTGACACCGCTTTCAACCCGCCGAAGCTGATGCCGAGCTTTCTCGTCTCCAGCACGGGCATCTTCTGTTCAGGCATTTGCTTTCGCCTCCTCTTTCTCCGCTTTTGCAGCGCGGTGACGCTTGATGGCATTCCGAATATCCGGGATCAGGTTCTGCAGCGAAAACTCGTAGGTCCCGAAAATCCCTTTCGGGCGGAATAGAATCACGATAATTAATACCAAAGCGTAGACAAGCATAGGGTATTCAAAAATCCCGCTGAGGGAAGCGGGCAGCAAACTCACCCACTGTCCGTTTTTGATCTCATAGTTTACAAGGAACATGATCACCGCTGCAACGGCCGATCCCGTGAGAGATCCCATCCCGCCGAGCACTACCATCACCACCACAAAAGTGGAATTCAGAATGCCGCCGTTGGTAAACGCAAAGGAAGAAGTGGAGAGCGTAGCATTTGTGCAGGCATAGAGAGCTCCCGCAATCCCGGCAAAAAAGGCCGAATAGGCAAAAGTGAGAACCTTGTATTTTGAGGTGTTGATACCGGATGCGGAAGCTGCAATTTCATCATCCCGGATCGCTTTGATTGCCCGCCCGTATTTGGAACGGACAAACATAAACAGTAATGTGAGGGATAGGATGGTTACCGCCAGTGCAAACCACAAAAACTGTACTTTTGCCTTGCTTCCGAATCCGAGGCCGTTTTTGTAAAGGGATGCTCCGGCTGAACCGAGTGCCAGACCGTCCTGCCCGCAAAAAGGCAGATTGTTGATGATGTTGATAATAATCATGCCGAACCCGAGAGTGATGATGGCAAGATAGTCCCCTTTGAGCCGGAGAGCCGGGATCCCGACCAGCAGGCTGAAAAGAGCGGCAAGCAACCCGGCAGCAAGCACGCTGATAATCAGCACGGCGAGAAAGCGGGGGTCATTTTTGCCGTCAAACCATTCGGCGCGTTCGCATGCAAGACTCAGCAAAGCTGCCGTGTATGCCCCGATTGCCATAAAGCCGCAATGCCCCAGAGAGAGCTGCCCCATAAAACCCAAAACTAGATTCAACGATGCAGCCAGCACCATGAGATAGCAGCACTGCCAGATGCTCGGCACCAGCACCAGTTTGAAAGCACCCTGTGATCCCTTTGCCGCTGTGAGAATCTGGAAAGCGGTGAATAGCAGAACGATCACAGCCGTGTTGAGAAAGTACCCTCTTGCAGTTTTGTTCTTTTTCATACTTTTTCCCCTATGTTCTTTCCCATGATTCCTGCCGGCTTGAGGATCAGCACGATAATCAGAATCAGAAACACAAATGTGTCTGCCATGCTTGAAGAAATGTATGCCGTGGTAAAAGATTCCACCAGCCCGATTACAATTCCGCCCAGCACAGCGCCCGGGATAATCCCGATTCCTCCCAGAACAGCAGATACGAATGCCTTCAGACCGAGCAGAGCACCCATGGTGGTGTATACTTTCGGGTATTGTGCCATATACATCAACGCGGCAACGGCAGCCAACCCTGATCCGATCCCAAATGTGAGCAGAATGGTGCTGTTGACGTTGATGCCCATTAAAGTGGCGGCAGCTTTGTCTTCCGAAACGCAGCGCATGGCACGTCCCAATCGTGTCTTCTGGGTGAAAGTGAAGAGAACAATCATCACAACTGCGCTGATCACCAGCGTAATAATGGTGGTGTATTCCATTGTCACGGTGCCGATATGAATTCCGCCTGCTTTAAAAATCTGGCTTGCGACTTTCGGGTTCGGGCCGATTGCCGGAATTGCCTGTGCAAGGTTCTCCAGAAAAAGGCTCATGGCAATGGCAGTAATCAGGGCAGTCATGTTGGTGCCTTTTTTCCGAACGGGGCGATAGGCAACCAGCTCTGTCCCCATGCCGACGAGTGCACACACCACAATTGCAGCAAGCACTGCAGCCCAGGCCGGCAGGCCGAGGCGCAGCACCACCGGGATAACAAAAATCATCGTGTACCCGCCTACCATAATAAAATCACCGTGGGCAAAGTTGATCAGGCGGATAATTCCATAGACCATCGTGTAACCGAGAGCAACAAGCGCGTAGATGCTGCCAAGGCGCAGGCCTACAATCAGGGTTTGAAAAAAAGTATTCACGGGCAGCCTCCAATCTTCCGATAAAGGCCGGGGATTGTTTTCAGATCCCCGGCAAAGTGAATGATCCTTTTACGATTCCGGATGATTACGGAAGCTGTGTTACAACGTCCACCAGCTTGGAAGTAACGGTGCTGCCGTCAGACTGGAAGGATATAATGGCAGCGCCCTTGAGCGGGGTTCCGGATTCGTCGAGAGAGAAGGTCCCGGTGACGCATTCATAGACGGCGGAGCGATCTGCCAGGGCATCCCGCACAGCAACGGAATCTTCCGAGCCTGCCGCTTCAATAGCCTGCTTGTACATGTAAACACAGTCATAACCCGTTGCACCGAATGCACTGGGGATAGAGCCGTATTTTGCTTCGTAAGCCTGCACGAATGAGCTCACCTTTTCAGAGGTATCGCTCGGGTCATAGTGGTTGGTCCAGTAAACATCGTTGAAAGCAGTCAGGTCGGCACCTGCAACCACGTAATCCGGGGTCGTGTCATATCCGTCAGCACCCATGATGATGCCGCTGTAGCCTGCTGCCCTTGCCTGCGGCACAACGTACGGCCCGATCACATCATAATAGTAAGGTGCATAGACGAATTCCACGCCAGCATTTACCATCGCGGTAAACTGGTTGGTGTAATCCTGCACGTCCAGAGAGGCGCTTGACTGTTCAGCTGCCAATTCAATGCCGTATTCTGCGCAGGCTTTGGAGAAGGAGTCGAAAAGACCCTTGGAATAGACGTCTGCTGCGCAATACACAACACCTACTTTGTCAAAACCTGCCTGTTTGGCATAGGCTGCTGCAATTGCCCCCTGAAAGCTGTCGGCATAGCAGGCCCGGAAGATAAAGTCGTCTTCCGTAGTGATGGAGTCTGCAGTGGCAGTGGGGGAGAGAATGCAGACTTCTTCTTCATTGGCTGCATCCGTGATGGCGGAAGTGCATCCGGAGGTCGCGGACCCGATAATCAGGCCGACGCCTTTTGCCACAAGTGAGTTAAAGGCGTTGAGGCACTCCGTGGGGTCACTCTGGTCATCGGTTTTAATGAGCTGAACCTGCCGGCCGAGAATGCCGCCGGCAGCATTGATTTCTTCCACGGCCAGATCCGCACCTGTGACGATGCCTGTGCCGTAGGCTGCGAGGGCTCCGGTGTTCGGGGAAATCAAACCGATAATAATCTGATCGTCAGCGGCAAAAGCGCTTCCGCCCGCTGCGGCTATGCAAAAGACCATGCAAAGAACGAGAAGAATGCTGAAAAAACGGCTGGTTTTCATGTTGTTTTCCTCCTTAACAAAAAACAGCAAAGGCGCAGTGCTCCAAGCACAGCGCCTTTGCTGTCCGAATATGCTGCGGATTATACGCCGATTGCGTTTCCCTGTCAAGAAGTGCAGCTATAGGATTTTCATATCGTATTCCAAGGCTGTATATTGAAAAGAAGCTTTAATAGAAGGGGATAAAAGCTTTCTTCATGCAATCTCGTACTTTTTTAGATGATATAGGCTGTTTTGAAAAGAGACAAAATGAAAAGCAGATAACATAAAGGTACCTTATTTTTCGACTCAATGGCGAGAGAGTTCTGAATATCTCTTCTTTTTTTCCCGCTTCCATAAGATGTAAGCTGAAACGGCATTGAAGATGGAAACCACACACTCTGCCCCAATCAATATAACGGCAGGTGTTCCTTGGAGAAAGCCCATCATCGGATTGTAAACATTAAGAATAGTGACGACGATTAGCGAAAGAGAAAGCGCAATATTCATATGGGGAAGAAACCGCTCTATTAGAAATCGCATTTTATTCCTCCGGTTCCCGAATCAGTAGAATATCTCCCAGCATTCTGTCGGCGCCATTGCTTTGTTGGCTAAACCGATCATGATGAAACGTCATAACGGCTGAGCCTCCGCCATCAAGATTATAGGCACATTTACATCCGAGCTCCTGAAACACTCCGGCCAGCTCATTTAAAAGCATACCTTTGGAGTAACCCTCTTGCCTTCCATCCACGACGACAAAACAATAGTGGCCCGGTTCATAATAACCGATTGCACTTCTCGGATTTGGGTACATAACTGATTGGCTTACTGTATAGTCATACCGGATACCGCCATTTTTGTCCAACAACGATGGCCCAAAATTCCAGACTTGAAGGGCTCCTTTTTCCAGAAGATCTTCATTTTTTCCATACATTCCATTCACAATACATTCCATTGTACCGTCTTCATAAAGAACACAGATATCTCCCCAGGAATGGTCATCCTTGACAACTTCACCATTTCTCACAAAAAAGCCTGTCTTTTGATATGTACAGAAATCACCACTGATAGCAAGCAGAGCATCCGCTGCCATGTCCATCTCCAGTACATCCTGTGTGTCGAAATAGGTATAGATTCCGTGCGACAGATATGTTTTAAAGCAATCGATCGAACCAATGTGGATATCTGCAACATGATAAACGCTTTTTCTGCTTCCCTCTTCAAAGGTTCTCGTCTCTATAGAGATTGCAACATTTGGGCTGGAATAGCTGTTCTCAGTTCTGATAATTTCATCTGAGAAGTAATCCGCAAACTGTTTCTGCCAAGGTGTCCTCGTGTCTGGTGTTGGCTCAGGTAGAGATACGAAGTTATTTTTCTCAAAAGGTTGTTCGCTTTCTATTGCAGAATTCAATACAGAGTCACCTGAGGCTTCTGTTTCTGACATCGTTAGCACTGTATCGTCTGACACATCTTTCGCGACCTCCGCTGATATATCCGCTACCTCAATTTGAACTTCTCTATCCGGTTCTGAAGGAGAGGATGAGAGCAAAGCAACTTCCGGTTTACTCTCTGTTTCCGATTGAGACGCCATAATTTTCGCTCTGGATGCGGCTGCGCTCTTTCGAGCAGGAATCAGAATCTGGAAGAGCACAAATAAGCCAAGAATCAGTGCGGTCATAAGAATATCCAAAAGGATAATTACCGGTAATGGAATCTCTTTGCTTCTCTTGCTATGCATTCCTTTCCTCCTTGTCCTATTCTCCGAAATAATGGAGCCGTTCTTCTGGAGTTACATTCAACAGCTTGCATACTTTCTCCACACAAAACTGGTCGTAATTATTTTCTATCACGAAATTCTTAAATTCCTCAATTCGATGGTAGAAGCCGGTTTCTGACATTTCCCATTTCTCTCTGTCTTTTGAAACCTCATCTTCCACCGTCCAAATCAATTCATCAAATTCTGCAAGTACATTCTCGTTCGATAGGTTCGTTTTAATCAGTTCTGAAAAAACGGTGAGAAATCTCCCCCGAAACTGTTCATTCCGTAAAAGCCCCTTGATCATCTCTGTCATTTGATACCCGGGATTTCCTGCTCCGCCGATCACATTGCTGAAAGCAAAATCAAAATAGG
>JAFUGY010000101.1 GCA_017469115.1 Oscillospiraceae bacterium | reverse complement strand
TTAACCGCCTGCCCAATCATCTTCAGAAAGCTCTTTGCACTGAAGTTGATTAAGAATATGTGGCATAAATCTATTTTTACAGGAACTCATGCAGCATGGCGGGCTTTATGGCCACTTTTGCATGTGGGAAGTATTAGTAATTAAGAGAACTTTTTCGTCAAATTAAACAAAAATGAAAAAAAGCGCCTTGAACAGACAAATTAAAATCAATTTATAGTTGCTATTTTTGTAACAGCCTGCTAAAATACCAACAGATGTTGAATTATCGTAGAAACATCAAATAACCATGGAGAAGGAGATCGGGTGTTTTGGAAAGAACAGATCTGAAGTTCATTGATTCTGTCCTGGAAAAGCATGGCAATGACAAGGCAAAAATCATCGCCATTATGCAGGATGTGCAGGAGCGTTATCGCTATCTGCCGCAGGACGCGCTGGAGTACATCGCGAAGAAGGTCGGAATGAGCGAGTCGAAGCTCTATGGGGTTGCCACATTCTACGGCAACTTCTCGCTGGATGCAAAAGGCAAGTATGTGATGAAGGTCTGCCGTGGGACGGCATGCCATGTGCGCAAGAGCAGTGATATTCTGAAAGCCCTGTATGACGCCACCGGCACGAACGAGCATAAGCAGACGTCGGACGACGGGCTTTTCACGCTGGAAATCGTTTCCTGTCTTGGTGCATGCGGCTTAAGCCCGGTTGTAATGGTCAATGACACGGTTCACGCTGCCATGACGCCGGACAAGGCAAGAGCTCTCGTGGATCAGCTGAGAGGGGAGGCATAATCAATGCTGGATAGACTGAACAGCCTGGAAGAGTTTCAGGCTCTGCAGGAAAAATGCATGGCTGCCCGCCAGTCGGAAAAGCGGAAGGTTCTGGTCTGCTGCGGCACGGGCTGCACGGCAGGCGGAAATCTTGCGGTTTTTGAAGAACTGAAAAATCAAATGGCCCTTCACGGGGTGGATTATGAAGTCGCTCTCGATCCCGACCATTGCGGCGGTGCTGTTACCGGGTTGAAGAAATCCGGATGCCACGGCTTCTGTGAAATGGGTCCTCTGGTGCGTATCGAGCCAGAAGGATGGCTTTATACCAAGTGCCGGGCAGAGGACGTGCAGGAGATCGTGGAAAAGACGCTGATTGGCGGCGAATTCATCGAACGCCTCGGTTATCACCAGAATGGGGAACTGTACAAACGCCAGGAGGACATTCCTTTCTATAAAAAGCAGACCCGCCGTGTGCTGGAGCACTGCGGCCATATCGATGCGGAGAGCATCAAAGAGTATATCTCCATCGGCGGCTACACCGCACTGACGAAGTGCCTCTTCGAGCTCACGCCGGAAGAGATTATCAAAGAGGTTTCCGACTCTGGCCTGAGAGGCCGCGGAGGCGCAGGCTTCCCGACTGGAAGAAAATGGGAGCAGGTTGCAGCCCACAAGGAAGAGGGTCTGAAATTCATCGTCTGTAATGGAGATGAAGGCGACCCTGGTGCCTTTATGGACCGTTCCTGCATGGAAGGCGACCCGCACAAGATCCTCGAAGGTATGATTATTGCGGGTATTGCCACGGGCTCAACGGAAGGCTATATTTATGTCCGTGCGGAGTATCCGCTGGCTGTGTCCCGTCTGAGCATTGCCATTGCACAGGCGGAAGAGCTCGGCGTTCTCGGCGACAATATTCTGGGCAGCGGTAAGAGCTTCCATATGCATATCAACCGCGGTGCAGGCGCTTTTGTCTGCGGTGAAGGTTCCGCGATGACGGCTTCCATCGAAGGCAACCGCGGCATGCCGCGCACCAAGCCTCCGCGCAGTGTCGACAAGGGCCTCTTCGGCCGGCCGACCTGCCTCAACAACGTGGAGACGTTTGCAAACGTCCCCGATATCATCAAAAAAGGTGCTGCATGGTTCCGTTCCGTTGGCACAGCCGGCAGCCCGGGCACCAAGGCTTTTGCACTGACGGGCAACGTGGTCAACACAGGGCTTATCGAGGTCCCGATGGGCACGACGCTTCGCGAAGTGGTCTATGAAATCGGCGGCGGCATTAAAAACGGCAAGAAGTTCAAAGCCGTGCAGATCGGCGGCCCATCCGGCGGATGCCTGACCGAAGAGCATCTCGACCTCCCGATGGACTTTGACTCTCTCAAGAAAGTCGGAGCCATCATCGGATCCGGCGGTCTCGTTGTGATGGACGAGGACAGCTGTATGGTCAACATTGCCCAGTTCTTTATGAACTTTATTTGCGAAGAATCCTGCGGCAAGTGCACGCCGTGCCGTGAAGGCACTACCCGCATGAATGAGATTCTGACGCGCATCACCCAGGGCAACGGCCGTATGAGCGATATCGACGAGCTCAAGAGCCTTGCTCAGATGATTCAGGTCTCCTCCCTCTGCGGTCTCGGAAAGACGGCTCCGAACCCGGTGCTTTCCACCCTGCAGAATTTTGAAGAAGAGTATATTGAGCATATCCGTGATAAACGCTGCCACTGCGGTACCTGCAAGGCGCTTGCACAGTTTGTGATCACCGACAAGTGTATCGGCTGCACCAAGTGTGCCCGTAACTGCCCGGTCAATGCCATCACCGGCACGGTCCGGCACCAGCATGTGATTGATACCACCAGATGCATCAAGTGCGGTACGTGCAAAGCCAATTGCCCGGTCGGCGCAATCAAGGAGGGTTAAGCCATGTCTGAAAAGAAAATGATTATTGACGGGATTGAATGCCCGTTCACTGACGAACGCAATGTCCTTGAGGTCGCCCGCCACAACGGCATCGATATTCCTTCCCTGTGCTATTGTGAAAACCTTTCCATCTACGGCGGCTGCCGTCTGTGTCTTGTAGAGAACGACCGCGGCGCTCTCGATGCAGCCTGCTCCATGGCGCCGAGGAACGGCCTTGTGGTTTATACCCACTCCAAAAAGGTTCTGGAAAGCCGCCATACCACGCTTCAGCTGCTGATGAACAGCCACCGTGCCGAGTGCCTCACCTGTGAGGAAAGCGGCAGATGCAAGCTGCAGGAATATGCACACCGCTACAATGTGGTAGAGCCGCGCTTCAACGAGAATACCTATTCCCACGAGCGGCTGGATGTCTCCTCTCCCTGCATTACAAGAGACCCTTCCAAGTGCATCCTTTGCGGATTGTGTGTCCGTATGTGTGCCGAGGTGCAGAACATCGGTGCGATTGACTTTACAAAGCGCGGCAAGAAAGCCATTGTTGCCCCCGGCTTCGGCAAAATGCTGATTGAGACGGGCTGCGTCGGTTGCGGCCAGTGCGCTGCCGTCTGCCCGACGGGTGCCATCACCATCAATCGCCAGATTCCGGAGATGTGGCGTATGCTCAACGATCCCGACAAGCGCGTAGTGGTGCAGTTTGCGCCTTCTGTTCGCGTCGGCATGGCGGAAGAATTCGGTATGCCTGCCAACGAGCCTGTAACCGGCAAACTTGTCACGGCGCTGCGCCGCCTCGGCGTGGATGTCGT
Source organism: Oscillospiraceae bacterium (assembly GCA_017469115.1). GTDB lineage: Bacteria > Bacillota > Clostridia > Oscillospirales > Oscillospiraceae > Limivicinus. The sequence goes on along the minus strand of JAFUGY010000101.1, from coordinate 1,240 downwards.
GTACGACACCAACCTCTCTGCCGACCTCACCATTATGGAAGAGAGCGCAGAATTTCTGGAGAAGGTGAAATCCGGCGCCAAGCTGCCGATGTTTACCTCCTGCTGCCCGGGCTGGATTCAGCATGTGGAGAAGGCACACCCGAACCTGATGCCTCAGGTCTCCACCTGCGGCAGCCCGATGGAAATGCTCGGTGCCCTGATCCGTCAGCAGTTCAAGGGGGAAGATGTCTATTCCGTGGCTATTATGCCCTGCACGGCCAAGAAGTTTGAAGCGCAGCGCCCCGAACTGGAAAAGGACGGAAAGCGCTTGATCGATCTCGTTCTCACAACAGACGAGCTGGTTCGCCTCATCAAGGCTGCCGGGATTGACTTTAAAAACCTGCCCGATTCCGAGCCGGACGATCCTCTGGGCGACTATACCGGCGCCGGCGTGATCTTCGGGGTAACGGGCGGTGTGACCGAAGCTGTCATCCGCCGTGTGCTGGATGATGCTTCCCCGGATGCTCTGAAAACGATCGCCGAATGCGGTGTTCGCGGGCTGGAAGGCATCAAAGCCTTTACGGTTACCGCCGGTGACCTCAGCATCCGTATCGCCGTGGCAAACGGTCTCGGCAATGCGGATAAGCTGATTGAAAAGGTCGAGAGCGGAGAAGAGCAGTTTGACTTTATTGAAGTGATGGCTTGCCCCAACGGCTGCATCGGCGGCGGCGGACAGCCTCCCGCATCAAATGCCAGAAAGGCAGAGCGCTGCCAGGCCATCTTTAAAGCTGACGAAGCCTGCGAGCTCAAGATCCCGCAGCAGAACCCGGCTCTGGATTATATTTATGACAGCCTCCTGCAGGGTCGTGCCCATGACCTGCTGCACATCCATTATCCTCTTCACGGTCATCATTGATTGAACCGAAATTCGTTACAGCCGCCCGATCGGGCGGCTGTTTTCATTCCTGGAAGGTTGGAAATCTCAAATTGAAGGAAGAAATCCTTGCCGATCGTGCCTTTATCAGGTATAATAAGATTTCAAGTGTTTAATCTGTTTTCTTTGGAGATTCAATCATGAGATTTCTGTTTACCTGCGGCGGAACCGCAGGGCATATCAACCCGGCTGTCGCCGTGGCGTCCGGCTTGCAGGAATGCTGCCCCGGCAGTGAGGTGCTCTTTATCGGGGCAGAGGGCAAGATGGAGATGGAACTCGTCCCGAAAGAAGGGTACGAGATTAAGCCTGTCAAAATCACAAACCTCA
>JAFUGY010000100.1 GCA_017469115.1 Oscillospiraceae bacterium | reverse complement strand
TAGCGATTCTAAGAACTATTATCCACTGTTCACCAGAGACCATGGTTCAAACATACCTAAAAACGGAAATCGTCGTGTTTAAAAAAAATCAAAAACCTGGCTTCTGATATCGAGCACAGGTGCATTTTCATTGCCCGCTTCAGAATCTTTGTCATATCCGGAATATCTTTTATTTCTTTGTGCCGGCGGATGCTTCCTTTCTCTTTGTTCCGGAAATACAAACCGCAATAAACAATATCCCTAACAGCACCAAGACGCCAACCATTCCTACATTTATATAACCGGACAAGTCGAGTTTATCTGCAATACCCACCACTGCGAGTACGGCAAGAACAATCCCGATGATCCCCTCACCCGCGATCATCCCGGAACAGAACAGGATGCCTGAACCGGAACTGCTGCTTCTCCTCCCAAGAACCCCTTTTTTAATTAAGATTGGTGTGTAAAACCATTTATTGGGGGCTGACAAGGTAAGCATCCAGCATCTGCTGTGTCTTCAATGAATCAACCTTTAACAGAATGCCGAGATCCAGCAGGGCATCCATCATCATTTCCCGACTATTGGATGCCTCCTGATAGTCCTTCGCCTCAAAAGAGAGTTCTGTCAGGTAATGGATGGCATCGTCCCTCTCATCATGGATTTCCCAGATCTCTATTTTGACCTTCTGGTCGAGATAATCTCCCTTATATCGGTTGAAGAAAATTGGCCCAACCACTTCTGCCGATTGGAAAGTGCGGCTCCCCCACTGTTCTTCCTTCCAGTTCTGTTCCTCAGCAGGCATGTTCTCTATCATCATGGAAAATCCTTCTTCAGGATGCAGATCGGCAATTGTCTCTTCAGTATCAGCTGGAACAGAAGCTTCCGCGGAGAGGCTTAACGTCATTCCTGTATAACCCCAGTCGATTTGCGGTTCCCAGAAATTGCTTGACAGATCAAAACCTTCCGTTTCAGCAAGACGGATCGCAGACGTCATGTCTCCTTCCGGTACAGGATATCGTTTTTTATACGTCAGCTTAAAATCGTTTTCATCATTTTCTTCATACTTCAGCCGGATTCGGTTAATCCAACCTTCCTCAAAGAAATCCCTATCCTGTGTTTCATAATACGCCAGGCTAAAAGTTTTGTAGCTGTCATCTGCCCCAAATTCCTTTAAAAAACCCTGCTTCAAAAGATGGTTTTCATCCAAAACGAGATCTGAATTCAACAGCAAGTGGATTTCGTAAGAGTCTGGCTTCCATTCTGAATGCAAATCTGTTTCAGCTAATGCTGTTGTCTGGAAAACAGTGCAGAAAAGCAGTATAAAACTGCATAAGAGTGCACCTGGTAATCCACAGGATGCTTTTTTCTTTTTTGCGTACATTCTTTCAAAACCTCCATTTCCCCTGATAAAATAACGAACCATTCGGATCAATTATCATGTATTTGCGTTAATTATACTGCTAATTTCCGGCAGAATCAAATCCTTCTGTGCTTCTGTCCTTTAAAAACCTTTTGCTTCTATAATACTTTTGTGGTAATATAATTACTGTAGTTTGTAAAGACTATAATGAATAAAACAGGAGGTACCTCATGAAAAAGAAATCAATATTCCAATCTCTGTTTGCTGTTCTGCTGGTACTGGCCTTCGCACTCAGTGGGCTCACCGCATTTGCCGACAGTCCGAGTGTACAGCAGGCCGATTCCCAGCTTAACACCATTTTTGCCACGCTCCCCACTTTGAAACAGGCTGCAAATGGAGACGTCTGGCGTTATGCCGTAACCGATCTGAATCACAACGGCTGCCTTGAAGTCATTGCTGCTTCCCTGCATGCCAGCAACGCATCAAACGTGAAGATTTGGGAACTGAATGCCGATGCCAGTGCTTTCCAGGAATTGAAAGTCAATGTGCCTGACGGCGAATCCTTCCCGGATCTGATTGCTGACACTGCCGACACCTATCATGATGTTGCAGGCAACACCTGGGCATACATCTTCCATGACAAAATTGCTCTCTCCGAGCAGAATGTTTATACAGTTATCTGTGCCGTCACTCTCAAAGACAGTGTGCTCAGCTTCAACCAGTTGGCCATTGAGCATGCCGAAGTTGTCAACGGCATTATGAACACCTCTTACACGGATAATAACGGCTTCCCAGTTTCTGCCGATGCTTATAATGCAGCCGGCGTGAATGCTTTTGCAGCAACTGAGAGAAGCAACACGGCATTTGGTTGGTTCCGCCTTGAAGATATCACAGAAGTGGCAAGTCTTGCCAACAGCTATGCTGTTTTCACCGGTGAAAAGGAACTGGAGCGGAGCACACCACGGCCTACCTCAACTCTCCCTTCTGTGGCACCGGCTCCTTCCGCACCAGCTGCAGCTCCTGTTCAGCAACAGAGTGCACCGGCAGCAAACAATACCAGACCTGCTTATCTTTCTGTTACAAAGAACCCGACCAACGAAAACCGCAAACAGGGAGACAGAGCCCTGTTCGTTGCCAATGCCAATGCCTATGACAGCCTGACCTGGACGTTTGTTTCCCCGAACGGCGGAGAATACTCCGTAGAAACCTTCCAGAGCTATTTTGGCTCCTCTGTAACGGGCAACTATTCCACAACGCTTGCCGTCAACAATGTCAAAGCCGATATGAACGGCTGGGGCGCATATTGCACCTTCTATTATAACGGTCAGACAGCACGTACCAGCACAGCATATCTGTATGTAACAAACGCAAAAACCAGCTCCAACGCTTCGAATGTCTACGGCTCCATATCCGGCACGGTATACGACACCTGGTCCAACGTTTACCTGATTTATCTTGCCAACGGTTCTTCCGTTCAGGTCAGCCGCTCCAGATGCAATGTTGTCTATGGCGATCTGGCTGATGGCTGCAGCTGCACCGTGTATTACGTGGCATACAGCAACGGCTCCTATGATATCTACCAGGTTGATATCTATGGCAACAAATCTGCCGGCTATGTAGATCCTTATTATTATGCTATCGATGGGTATGATCCCTCTGCCTATTCTTATGACTATTATAATGATAATCCTGGAAATACGATCTTCAACTCAGATGGATCCTCGGAAACTTTCTGGGCTGATGGTTCCTACACCGGTATCACCTCTGAAGGATACATGATTGATGCCGATCCCTACGGTTTTTATGATATCTATGATCAATCCGGCAATGTGGTCGCCAGTGGGTTTAATGAAGACTTTATTTCAAACGGCTGATTAGATTTCACGAAGCAAACAGTGCCGCCCTTTCGGGCGGCATTTGTTATTTCCGGCTTTCTCCGATTTATGCCGGGATAAACACCATGTTTTTACCTTTCGGATCCTTGATCCGCCGGAGTTTTCCATTCTCTTCTGCAAAGGAAAAAGAGTGGCCTTGAAAAATAAATTTTTGATAGGCAAGGTTTGTATTTTATGATATGATGTATATTGGTTCTCGGAATTCCTTATAGGATCGACAAATTGGAGGTCAGCAGATGAGAGAAACAACAATTCTAAAACGAGCAGCCGCACTTGTGTTTTCTCTGCTTCTTACCTTGGGTGTGTATCTTCCGCAGCAGGCATATTCTGCGGAAGCTGCCTCGGCAGAGCTCTCTGAGATCGACCTGTCAGCGAAAGGCCTTCGCATCGGCGTAGCGACAGGGACGGTGCAGGAACACCTTATCCAGGAGCTCTATCCCGAAGCAAACCTATTCTACTTTGAGAAAGTCGATGGCTGTATGGCCGTCGCGCAGGGAAAGATTGATTGTTACCTCTATGAAAAAAGGCAACTGGAAATAGCAGTTGCCAACGGGCAGTCAGGAGTCAGAGTGCTGGATCAGACCGTCGGAGAAGATGTCGAAGTTGCTCTCGGTATCTCTGAGATTTCAAATATTCCGGATCTGCCAACGCGTGTCAATGAATTTATTTCTTCAATCCGCGCTGACGGAACTCTGGATGAAATGTATGATCGCTGGGTTGTGCACGACAATTCTGATATACCTGAAATTCCAGTGCCTCCTTCCCCGCGTTGGCACCTCACCGTAGGAACAACCGGCATCGTAGAACCCTATAGCTTCTACAAGGGGTCAGAACTGACAGGGTTTGATATTGAGCTGTCCCATCGCCTGGCTGCATGGCTGAATGCCGATGTTTCTTTTGAAATCTACGATTACGGTTCCATCGTGGCGGCAGCACATACCGGAAAGGTAGACGTCATCGCCGCAAATCTTCAGGTTACGCCTGAGCGCGCCGAGGCGTTGCTGTTCTCCGAGCCTCTTTATTACATACAAACAGGGATTGCAGTCCGAAAAACAGCCGGGGATTCGGTTGCGGCGGAGGCTGACACCGTCCGCTGGCAGGATTATAATGGCAAACGTCTTGGCATTCTGGTCGGGCCACTGATGGAAGATGCGGCAACCGAGTTTTTCCCGGACAGCCCGGTTCTCCTCCTGGATAGCTATCCGGACTGCGTCGCTGCGCTCCTTTCCGATAAGATTGATGCCTTTCTTGGAGACGAGCCGGGGATGAAAGCGCTCCATGCCGAACAGCCGGAGATCGATTACATTCATGACCGTCTGACAGAGAATAACTATAGCTTTGCCTTTCGCCTGAACGACCCGAAAAGCGCCGCCTTATGTGAGGAACTGAATACCTTTCTGGAGAAAAGTTGGGCTGACGGCACAATGCAGGATCTTGATGACATCTGGTTTGGCGTAGATGACGCACGAAAAACAGTGGACATGTCAGGCCTCTCGGGAGAAAACGGAACTATAAGGGTCGTCACCACGGCCACAGATATCCCCTGGTCCTATATCAAAGACGGGAAAAACGTCGGTTACGATATTGACCTTGTTGTGCGCTTTTGCCGTGACAGAGGTTATGCTCTCGAACTCGGTGATGTGGATTTTGCCGGCCGTATTCCTGCAGTCCAATCAGGTAAATACGATTTCACTACTGATATGAATGTGACGCCGGAACGGCAGGAGCAGGTTCTCTTCTCAGAGCCGACAAGCCACGGCGGAATCGTTCTTGCTGCTCGCGCTTCTGATTTGGCTTCCCCTGAAGGCAAAACCGATTCCGAAGAGACAGACGTGGACGGATCGAACGCAACAGCATCCGCCTTTCCTGCCTCCTTCCTTGCCGGCATCAAAACCAGCTTTGAAAAAACCTTCCTACGAGAAAACAGGTGGCGCCTGTTTCTTCAGGGCATTGGTACGACCCTCCTTATCACGGTTTTATCCATTCTGTTCGGAACGATGTTGGGTTTTCTGGTGTTTATGCTCTGCCGCAATGGTAACCCGGTGGCAAATACCGTCACCCGCTTCTGTATATGGCTGGTGCAGGGAATGCCAATGGTAGTGCTTCTGATGATTCTGTTCTATGTTATCTTTGGCAATGTATCCATCAGCGGCATCGCGGTAGCAGTAATCGGTTTCTCGCTAACTTTTGGTGCGTCAGTGTTCGGGCTGGTAAAATTGGGTGTCGGAATGATTGACCGCGGCCAATATGAAGCTGCCTATGCACTCGGTCATTCCAACCGCCGCACTTTTTATCGCGTCATTCTTCCGCAAGCCATTCCTCATATTCTGCCTGCTTATCAAGGAGAGATCATCGGGCTTATCAAAGCCACTGCTATCGTCGGATATATTGCTGTGCAGGATCTGACCAAGATGGGAGATATTGTCCGCAGCCGTACCTATGAAGCATTTTTCCCGCTGATAGCTGTTACCATCATTTATTTTGTGCTGGAAGGCATTCTGAATGCGCTGGTGGATTGGCTCCGTTTATATACAGACCCAAAAAGACGTAGTAGGGAGCGCATCCTGAAGGGGGTAAAAACCGATGATTAAAATAGAACATTTGAGGAAAGAATATTCGGGCATTACTCCTCTACGGGATGTGAATGTAGAAATCCATGACGGAGATGTCATTGCTGTCATCGGCTCATCGGGCACGGGCAAAAGCACACTATTGCGCTGCATGAATCTTCTGGAAAAGCCCACATCAGGGAAAATCTGGGTTGATCAGGATGAGATCACAGATCCAAGGTGCAATGTCAACCGCGTCAGGCAGCGGATGGGTATGGTTTTCCAGTCCTTCAACCTCTTCGGTCATATGACGGTCATCGAAAATATCATGTTTTCTCCGGTAGATCTAAAAAGAATAAGCCGTCAGGACGCCTATAACAAGGGCATGTCGCTTTTACGAATGGTGGGTCTGGCAGAAAAGGCATTAAACTATCCGGATGAGCTCTCCGGCGGTCAGAAGCAGCGTGTTGCAATTGCACGGGCGCTTGCGATGGATCCCGAAATAATACTGTTGGATGAACCGACCAGTGCCCTGGATCCTGCCATGGTGGACGAGGTTCAATCTGTCATTCGTGAGTTAGCCAGAAGCGGAAAAACGATGATGATCGTCACCCACGAAATGAATTTCGCCCGGGCAATCTCTAACCGCGTCTTTTATATGGATGAAGGCGGCATCTATGAAGACGGGACGCCGGAACAGATCTTCGACCACCCTCAAAAAGAACTGACCCGTCGCTTCATCAAAAAACTGAAGGTTCTCGAGCTTCACATGGATAACCGGATCGATAGTTTTATCACTGCCGGTACAGAGCTCGACCATTATTGCCAGCAAAACGAAATGACACCGAAAAACAAGGCCCGCATTCGGCTTGCGCTTGAGGAGCTTGTGCAGCAGATCCTGCTGCCTCGTAAACCTGAGCTGCAAATTCATGTTACTGTGGAGTATTCCCCTCAGGAAGAAACAACCAATATAACGGTCACTTACTGCGGTGACCGGTTTGACCCGCTGGATTCTGACAATGACCTGTCCCTTTCCGTGCTGAAAAGCACGGTAGATGTCCTTTCCTACCGCTATGATCTGCAATCGGGAAAAATGAATCGGATTGATCTGCGCATAAAGGCTTCCTGATGACCTCATTCCCTGGCTGAAATGTCATTTTACACCATGTTTTTCCAGTACGGAAATACACAGTAACTATGGAATCACTAAAAACCGTAGCGGTTTCAACTTGTGACATCTGGAAATAAATGTTATAGTAACACAGTAAAAACAACCATGGAGGTATATAAGAAGCATCATGAGAAGAAAAACCGTCTCTTTTTTACTTGCTGTTGCGCTGCTCTCTTCCCTGCTGCCCTGTGCTTTTGCAGAAGCAGGCGGAAGTGACGCTCTTTCAGCGGAAGAGCAGCTTGCCCTAGACTATCTGGGAAGCGAGTTGGCAAAGCCCGCTGCTGTTTTGATGAAGTCCGGAGAAGACGTCGATGACATTTACTCTGCCCTGACGTGGAAGCCCCTTGCTGACACATTTCCGGAGAAGTTTGACCTTCGAAACCGCGGTGTCGTCACTTCTGTAAAAAGCCAAAGCCCATGGGGAACCTGCTGGAGTTTCGCCACGATGGCATCGAGTGAAACCAGCATTCTGAGTTCCCTTGGAATGACAGCAGCAGAATATCTTAAGCAGACCGGAGAAGAGATGGATCTCTCCGAGAAGCACCTTGCCTGGTTCACCGCTACAGCACTTCCGCGTGCGGAAGATTATCCGGACGGTGCTTATCCCTACGATATCAGTCAGTCAGGAGAAGGTGCCTATCCGGCTGAGAATTCTGAGACGACAACATATAATTTTGGTGGAAACTACTTCTTCGCCGCATCCAGCCTGGCCTCCGGCATCGGTGTTGTGAAAGAATCGCTGGTTCCGTATGCCGACAGCGAGGGTCATCTGAACAGTGACGGCGACTGGAGCCTCCCGGAGGAACAGCGTTATCTGCAGAGCTTTGAACTGAAGAACGCCAACGTGCTGCCTGCCCCGGTAAGTACCGATGAAAGCGGAAACTATTGTTACCGCCCGGAAGGTACCGAAGCAATCAAGAGTGAACTGCTGAAAGGCAGGGCAGTCGGAATCAGCTTCACAGCAGACCTTTCCATGCCATCGGAACCGGATGCAGTCCGGGCCCGCCTGTTGAGCAGGTATGGGGATACAGACAGGGTGACCAAGGAAGAACTCTCTGACTTTGTTGATCTCCGTGCCGGAATTCTTTCTCCTGACACCTTGTCTGATTCAGATCTGCAGCGGTTTATGGGAATTGCTTTGAGGCTAAATAACCTGGACGAAAACCCTTATGCGGATCTGAATCTTGATCATGATCAAATGATTCAAGTCCTGAAGTCCAGATACTTCGGTGATGAGTATGAGAAGCTGATCGCCCAGGAAGAGGAAGATGCTGCACATATTCCCTATCTTAATTTCTCGGGTGAAAATTCAGAAATCTATGCCCAATATACATATGAACATGTTCAATCCAATCATGCTGTGACTGTTGTTGGCTGGGATGACAGTTTCCCCGCTTCCGCTTTTCGCGAGGGGTATCAGCCACCGGCAGACGGTGCGTGGATCGTCAAGAACAGTTGGGGGACGGATTGGGGAAAAGACGGGTATTTCTGGATTTCCTATTACGACCAGTCTCTTGGCGGGATTGAAACCTTTGAATATGTGGTAGATGACGAGAACAGGGAGATGGATTATCTGAGCCTCCTCGATTATGACAACATGCCAGCTTCCATTATCAGTTCCACACTGTTCGAGCAGCCGGTCTACGCTGCAAACATCTTTAAGGTGGAAGAAGATAGCGTTCTGCAGTATATCTCCGCCATGACCGGGGATCTCAACACCTCTGTCACCGTCTCCGTCTATCTCTTGCCGGAAGATGCTTTACAACCAACGGAAGGCAGACTGCTGGAGAGCACAACGCAGGAATTTCTCTTCGCCGGTTATCATCGTATTGAGCTTGAAGAGAAATTGTCTCTACCCTCCGGTTCCCGGATCGGCATTGTCATTCTGGAGAGGGTTCCGACAGCAGACGGGACGAGATATGCGCTTACAAATACCAGCAGCCTTGGCGAGGCAGCTCTCGAAGTATTTAAAGCTCGTCATCAGGATGCTGCTGTAGGGCAACTCAGACGGTATTGCCGCGCTGTTGTGAACCCCGGAGAAAGCATGATCAGCTTCAATCATAAAAACTGGATCGATTGGACAGCTGCAATTGATACCTTTGGAAGCCACGGCGACTGCTCTTACATGGCCTATGATAATCTGCCGATCAAGGCATACCTGTATCCGCTGGATGAAATTCGGAAGATCCACCAGATGGAAAACTTGTCCGGAGAGACGTCAATTTGCCCGGAATGCGGTTATATCCTGCGCGCCATTCAAAACTGATAAAACAAATAAAAGAAAACCACTCTTTCAAGTGGTTCTTCTCTACAGACTTTATGAAAAAGAGGCCGGATGCATTTCCGACCTCTTCTTATTTCTTGTTACAAATCAGAACTTGATAACCAGCTTCTGCCCGACAGAGATCTGGTCGGCATTTTTAATGCCGTTCCACTGGCAGATCTGTTCTACCGTGCAGCCATACTTCTTTGCAAGTGCACCGAGGGTATCGCCGCCCTTGATGATATAGGGGAGCTGGGTTCCGCCCTGTACGCTGCCGAGTTCCTCATCGTTCAACATTGCTTTTTCCTTATCCATGATTTTTCCTTTCTTGAAAATAGATTTACAAATAGAGTTTTCCTTCTTTGCAGCATCAGTATAACATGCGAAATGTCACACTACTGTCACAAAGTGATTCCCGAATCATCACCAGAGATGATAATTGCAATACGGGCAATATTCATATGCAGACTGGACTTCTCTGCCGCAGTTGGGACAGGTGACAGTGGAGCTGCCTGCCCAGCCGCCGCCGCTAAGATCCTCTTCATAGGGATCCGGGTGAGCCGGTGTAAAACTACCGTATTCATCCTGGTAGGTACCGCCGCTGATGTTGACAGTTCCGCCATATTCATTCTCATAATAGTTGCTGCCTGCCCAGCCGCCGCCTGCCGGCCCAGACTGGCCGTAAATATCAACGGAGTAGATATCATAGCCACCGGTGGAATAGGCAACATAGTAAACCGTGCAGTCAGCCCCTTCGTAGAAATAGCCGGAAACATTGCACAGATAAGCATCCACATAAACCTGAGTGCCGTTGGAAAGGTTAATGGCATATCCGCCTCCGCCGGAATAAGCTTTGCCGCTCATGGAGCCATAGGTTGACTGCGGAGTAGGTGTTGACGGTGTATACGGGCTGTATGAGCCGTAAATATCTACCGAATAGATATCATATGTGCCATTGGGATGAGCCACATAATAGACCGTGCAGCTGCTGCCATCCACCAATGTTCCGTAAACGAGATTGCAGATACTGCCGTTTACATGTGCGTCCACACCGTTCTGTAAAACGATATATACAGTATATGCGGTATCATGATAGGCCTTGCCGCTGGCAGAGCCGTAAACATCCTGCGTGGAAGCCGGCTGTCCTTTGTTTGTGATGTTGATGTAGGCAGTGCTGGTTTTTGCAGTCTGTCCGTTATAATAGAAGGTGCAGTAAGCGCCCCATCCGCTCATGTCTGCCTGCAGTTTGCCGACCGCCAGAGTCGTAGAGTATTCACCCGAAACGGTGGACCCAGGAAAGACATTCCGGAAGTTCTGCACAGAATATTCTCCGCCGTTGGGAGCTACGAACGTCCATGTCAGGCTGTCAAACGCCGTGGCATTGGCTACGAACAGGGCTGTGTCACCTGTTTTGCGGTTCTCGTTGGTCGGGTTCTTCGTAACCGTCAGATAGGTGACTCTCTGTTGCTGCTGCGGCGCTGCGGTAGCGACAGGCGCTGTGGTTGCCTGCGGTGCCTGCGTCTGAACCGGTACAGCCACCGTCGGCGTCACGCCCGGTTTGGGAGACGTGGTTTTGTCCGGCTCCTTTTCACCCGTGAAAACAGCATAGCTATCTTTCAAAACGGAGAGCTCAGTTGCATTCTCAAAGGCAAACCATCCGAAGTTGGTGCTGCTCTTCACCGCTCCTGCATGGGCATTTACACCGGAATTGTTATAAACATCCGGTGAAATCGTGATGCCGTTGTTATCCATGTAGGATGTTGTCATCACCCCGTTCACCATTTCCGTGTGAGAAATAGCATGCTGTGTAAAGCTGACAGCCTGATCCTTCAACGTCACAGAGCAATTCACGTCATATACTTCTTTGTCTGAGAGCACAATGTGATCCAGGAAGACATAGGACCAGGTATTCGAACCAGCATCAAAAAAGGTATCTGCACTGTTGGTCAGAATATCCGGGAAAGATTCGCCTTCCGGTACAACCGTCTTGCATTCCTGGAAGCTGCTGTTGTCAGCGCTGAGTTCCCAGACTTTCAGGTTGTTGGACCGATCCACCGGATGCAGCGCGGCTGCAACAAGTTCAAGCTGCCCGTTATGGTCAAGATCCGTCACAGCATAGCGCCAGGCTGCCGTCGTCCCTGTTTGTTTGAACGATCCCATTGTTGCAAAAATGGTGTTGAGCTGCGCATCTGCCTGGTCCGCTGTCAGGTCAGCTGCAAGAGCGCCCTGCCCGCCAAAAGCGGCAAGCGCAAGAATCATCGCGAGGGTCAGAATCGTGCTGATTGTTTTCTTCATAAAAGCACCTCCCATTTTTTCCATCTTTTTACAAATAAGATTATACTACAAAATGATTCTTAAATGTTGAACGAAATTGTAAATTTTCTGTAACTATTTATATCTTTCAATCATCATAGAGAGAATAACTGATTTCGTCAATTTCGGCATGTGTGGTTTCCGGCCAGCTGTATTGGTTCATATAGTCTCCGAGATACTGATATTTCGAATCCAGTTTCTTTTCCAGCCAGTCATAAAGATCGCACTCTATTTTATCTTTTGCTATGGCGAGGCTGCCGCGCTGTTTCAGCAAAATCCCGTTCAGCTTCAATCTCGTGAATGTATTCTGCAGATCCTGCCGGAGATTGGATAGATAGGAGGCCTTCTTTTCCGGATCTCCGTCATCTTCCCACAGTGTCGCTATGATTTCTCCATTGGTGGTCTGTGCTCCCCGGTTGTTCACAAGCAGGGCAACGATTTCTTTCGTCTTGGAATACTTGAAGGCTACCGGATTGCCGTCTACAAACAGGTCAAAATTTCCAAATGTCTGTGCAAAAACACGCTTTTGGTTTTTTTGAACTGCCGGATGGCGCAGGTCTTCCATCTCCCGGCGAAGCTTTTCCTGTGAAATTGGCCGCAGGAGGTATCCGCTTGCATGCTGATTCATCGCTTCATAACCCCTCTCCCGTGAATCTGACAGATAAATCAGGTTGATCAGCGGATACAGCTCTATGAGATACTGCCCCAAATCCATCCCGCCAAGCTCTGTCATCTCAACGCTGAGAACAGCAAGATCCACCTCACGGTTTCTGGCAGCAGCAAGCGCTGCAAGGCTGCTGTCGAAACAGAAAAGCTCTGCATCACCCGCCTGTTCACGGAGGAGCTTCTCCAGGGCTTGCAAGGCGTCTTTCTTTTCTTCCACAGCGAATATTGTCATTTTGTCTCTCCTCCATTGGCAAGATCATGCAAAGAAACTGTTCTGACGACCTGTTTCTCCCGTTCTTCTCTCGTCATATGTAACGGATCAACAGCGCCGACCAGCAGCATATCTCCCCCGTTTACCGCTGCCTCCCGGAGAGGACCGGCATTGAGATCTGCAATCACAAGTGCTGCGAAACGATCATAATTATCTTCATCAATCACAGGAAAATGATGCTGCATCCGATACCAGTGTCTTGGATCGAACCCCATCGTTCCCGTGTGAAGGCGGTCGGCTGTGGCTTCCACTTCATCCGGTCCGGCAATCTGCCCGGGTTCTGCTCCGATGTCATCACAAAACAGCATTGCATACGCCCTGAGGATCTGGTTTCGCACCGTATCCTTCCTGCCGTTTCGCTCCACTTCCTGATTCATAATGGAATAGTAGTAGTTCTGAGCTTCTTCATTTTCTTCAAAATGGAGAATCGCATCATAAAATGCTTTGTCAATCAGTGAATGTGCCATGTTACTTCTCTCCTTATTATATGATCTTTATGATTTTTCATTTGCCCCGGTTTCAATGCGCTGGCGCTCCACAAGTTCGGCAAATTTACCTTTTTTTGCAATCAGCTCATCGTAAGTTCCGTCTTCCTCGATTTTTCCGTCTTCCAGGTAGAGGATTCTGTCGCAGTGGCGTATGGTGGAAAGTCGGTGCGCGATGACAATTCGAGTACATTTCAGTTGATCCAGTGCTTCCGAAACCTGTTTTTGTGTTTTGTTATCCAGCGCACTGGTTGCCTCGTCGAACATCAGGATTTTGGGTTTCGGTGCAATGGCTCTTGCAATCATAAGCCGTTGCTTCTGCCCGCCGGATATACCGCCCTGTCCTTCACTGATCACGGTGTTCATACCCATCGGCATAGCGCGGATGTCATCCGCAATTCCTGCTATTTCGGCAGCCTCCCAGGCTTCATCGACCGACAATTGCGGGGCAGAAATCACAATGTTGGAATAGATATCTCCCTGAAAAAGGCTTCCGTCCTGCGTCACCGCTCCGATTTTTTTGCGGAGGGAGCGGAGATCTATTTTCGTGAGATCCTTTCCGTCATAATAAATAGCACCACGCTCCGGTGTTTCAAACCCCAGCAACAGACGCATCAGGCTGCTTTTTCCCGCGCCTGATTTCCCGCAAATTGCGACATACTCCCCTGCCCTGATTTTCAGATTCATCCCGTCAATCACATAAGGCATATGGTCATGATAACGAAACGAAACATTGTTCAGCTCGATTCCTCCGGAGAGTTTTGTCAGAATCTCCCTGCCCTCCGAGACTTCCGGTTCCGCTTTCAGAATAGGCTCCGCCATCTCCAGAATCGGCCGGATCTGCGCCACTGAAACGGCAATTCCGGCAAGCGATGTGAAAGCACCCATCACCATTCCGTATGTAGCATTAAAGGCAAGATACTCCGAAGGGGAAACCTGTGTTTTCACTGCACAGTAATACATCACCAGCGTCCCAATCAGTGAAATTGCAGTGATCAGAGAGGAATTGATTTTCAAAAACAACGGAGGATTATATTCCAGCTCAGCTCCTTTGGAATAGGCATCTGCCCATTTGGCAAAAGCGCGTTTCTCCGCTCCTGCCAATTTGATTTTCTGCACCCCGGTAATCAACGCGTAACTCAGCCCGTTCTCTTTGGCGCTGAATTCCATCTGCCGTTTGCTGAGCTTTGTTTTGCTCCACGTTGTTACCAGCGACATCCCTACCGTACAGGCAATGACGCAAAGCGCAGGTCTCGTAAGCCCGGGCGCATAACGGAAGATCTGCCCGACGTACAGCAGAGAAGCCAGAGAAGTGATTCCCGTCGAGAAAACACTGCCCAGCAGCAGGCTGCAAAGCTGATTCACTGCCTGGCTTCGTCTGGAAAGTTCTCCTGAACTGTAATTCCGGAAAAAAGGTGCCGGCAGACTCAGCAGCCGGTGCATCATGGCTGCTTGAACCGCAAGTGAGGTTTTGGTTTCAATCCGTGCCATTGCCAGATCATGTGCAGCAGAAAGCAATTGTGACGAAACAGCCGTGCACAACAGGAATCCGGCCGTCCCCCATAGGATTGCCGCATTCCCATAGGAGAGCACAAAACCCGTCATCATCTTCATCAACCGCGTCACCAGCAGACCGATCATGACAATCAGAAGTGTCAGAACTACAAGCAGCGCAACGTCTCCCGTGTTCATGCAATCTTTCAGATAAAGCATCAGATCCGGAATGCCGATTGCCTTCAGCGGTAGTGGGCGATAAAAGCATAGTGCACTTCCCTGCAGTTCTTCGGCATGCTTTCCGGAAACTGTTATGTTTTTCCCGGAAGCGTCCTTCATCCGGTATCCGCGGACAGGATTCGGGATCAACGCAACCGGCATCCCGTCTTCCTTTCTGCGGGCCAGCATCGGGCCGAATGCATCTTTCTGCCATCCCTCACGCAATTCTACCGTCCGGTACATAATTCCGTGCGGGCGAAAAGCAAAATCCAGTTGTTCTTCCGGATTCTTGATAGAATCCGGGATTTCTGCTGCTTTCAGGTGATAATACTTCAGAATGTCATCAATGGCATCCCGTGTAACGATTCTCTCATCCGCAGCTTTCCCTGCATTTCGAGCGCCGATAACAGACGAGGCCATTCGAAGCATCGAGTCTTCAAACAGATCCTGATCATGCTGTTTTCTCTGCCGGATCTGTTCGTCAAACCAGTTGAACATGTCTCGCCTCCCCCTCAATCGCTCGTGATGAGCTCTGCGTAAGTTCCGCCTTTTGCATAAAGCTCTTCATGGGTTCCCCGCTCCACCACCTTGCCATGGTCGAGCACAATAATTTCATCACAGTCTCGAATGGTGGAAAGCCTGTGCGCAATCACAATGCAGGTAATTCCGCGTTCTTTCACAGCTTTCACAAGCTCATATTCCGTCTTGGCATCCAGCGCGCTTGTCGCTTCATCCATAATAATTATCGACGGATCCTGGGCCAGCACACGGGCGATTTCCAACCGTTGCCGTTGGCCGCCGGAGAGGTCTTTTCCGCCTTCCGTCAGCTTTCCCTCATAGCCGCCTTCACGCTGCACGATATCATCGTGGATCTGTGCGTCCCGCGCTGCAAGGATCATCTCAAAATCTTCTATGGAACTGTCCCACATTTTAATGTTATCGGCAATGGTTCCTTCAAAGAGAATGATGTCCTGATCCACTACTGCGAGAGATCCCGTAAAGACACTGCGGTCAATCTCACGGATGGGCTTTCCGTCAAAAAGGATCTCTCCGCTCCAAGGCTGATACAGCCCAGAAATCAACTTTGCAAGGGAGCTTTTTCCCGAGCCCGACATCCCTGCGAAAGCGACGCGGGATCCGGGCTTCACCTTCATGGAAAAATCTTCAATCAGCGGCTTATCCAGTGGGGAATACCCAAACGTGACATGCTTCAGTTCAATTTCGCCGGAAAGCTTTCTGTAATCTTCTTCTCTCGTTGCAGGCAATGGATTTTCCGGCATATCATCGGGCACCTGCATGACATCTTCCACACGTTCCATCTGGGTGCGCATTTCCTGAATGGTCTGCCCGGCTGAAATCAACGTCATGGCAGGATTCAGAAAAGAAGATAAAAATGCCTGAAAGGAAAGAATCATTCCAAGGGTAAACCTGCCCTGCATTGTGAGGAACACACCAAGGGCCAGAACGGTATAGTTGGCAACTGCCGAGAAAAACATCGGGATCATCCCGAGATAGGCATTAAGCCTTGAAAACTTCACTGCCTGGGTGCTGACAGATGCCTGATATCCTGCCCATTTGGCAAAGAAACCGTTTTCCGCTCCGCTGGCTTTAATGGTTTCCACCATCTGTACACCGGAGACTGTGGCGGAAGCCAGTTTTCCGGAATCGCGCATCTGCACACGGGTAATGTTCATGCGCTTTTCCGAAATGAGCCTGCCCATAAAGGCATTTATAATAATTGTAGTTACCCCAACCAACGTCAGCACCACGCTGTAACGCACCATCACAACAAGGTAAAAAACCATCATCACTGCATTGAGCAGCAAAGGAGCTATCGTGTTGACCAGCGTGGCTGCTATCACAGCATTCGTCTCCTGCCGCATCTGTATGTCTCCCGCCATGCGTTGAGAGAAGAACGACATCGGCAGATGCAGAACCTTCCACATAAAGGTGCTGCTTCCGATCACTGCCATTTTTCCGTTTATTTTCAGGGAATACACTGCCTGGATTGCACTCACCAGAATCTGCAATCCCCCTACCGCAGCAAGCAAAGCCAAAAACGGCAAGAGCATCTCCTGATTCTGCCCTCCGAGCAGCCAATCCATAAAGAAACGGGAAAACACCGGGTTAATGAGTCCGAAAAGATAGCCGATCACCGTAGTCAGCATTACAAAGACGACGGCTGCTCCCGCTCCCGTCAGGCGTTTTCGTGCAAAGGCAAGCGTGCTTTTCCGCTTCCCTGACGGCACAAAGGCTTCCGACGGTGAAAACATGAGGCAAACCCCGGTGAAAGAGCGATCAAATTCCTCAATGGTAATTTTGACATTCCCGCGAGCCGGATCATTCAAATAGGCATGATTTCCTTTAAAGCCGCATAGAACCACAAAGTGATTGAAATTCCAATGGACAACACACGGGAAACTTCCTTCTTCTCTCAGCATCTCCGGCTCCATCCGGTAGCCGGAAGCCTCAAGCCCATAACTCCGGGCTGCTTTCAGAACGTTCAGTGCATTGGACCCATCCCGTGAAACGCCGCAATCGACCCGAACCTGCTCCAACGGTATCCACTTTTGATAATAGGCCAGCACCATCGTCAGGCAGGCAGCTCCGCATTCGAGCGCTTCCATCTGCATGATAACCGGCACTTTTGCAATTCCCTTTGTAACGGGCTGAACTGTTTTCTTCACTGCAGGCATTCCTCCCGTCAGTTAAACAGCAGGTGCAGAATCCGGGTACTCTGATAGCTGATCGTTGCATCATATATCCCATCCGGCAAATTTGCAGAAGCCCGCGCTGTAACCTGCCCATTCTTTCCGGTAGAAACGGAGAGTATTTTCGTATCAACGCCTCCGGCACTTACCTGCATTCCGGCATTGATCTTTTTTGCGTTTTCTTGATCGTCAATAGTGATCGTCAGGACGCCTTTTTCTGCAACTGCCGTTGCCGGTATTCTGCTTTCGATCGATGTGAAGTTGCTCCAAATCAGAAGCCCTGCAAGCAGAAGAATGATTGCGGCAAGAACCGTCCAGATAGCCGGGTTGGTGACATGCAGATATTCATTCAATTCCTCCGGGGACGACAGTTTCTCCAGGCTTTTCTCCCTGAATATTTCATTCTTCATGATCGATGCTCCTTCTTGTCCAGAAATCCACGCTAAAGTATAGCACTTTTTTTCTTCCATGAAAAGAGAAATAATCATTGCTCTACCATTTTTTGTCACTCGAATTACGTAAACTTTATTTGAAATACTGTTGAACTTGACCATCGATCGGGAATGGTGTAAGATAGATTCATCACACAGAAGGCGGTGAGCGGATGAAGCAGAAATTATCCGAAAAAAAATGGTATAACGGTGCCGTGATTGCCTGCATTGGGGTCACACTCTATGTTGTTTTGACGCATCTGAGCCCGATTTGGAGCGCAGTGCAGCAGTTTCTCGGAAACTTCAAAGCCATTTTTCTGGCAATTGTACTGGCATATATTCTCAACCCTCTGGCAAAGTTTTTTTACTACCTGCCATTCCGGAAACTGAAGGCCAGCAAAACACGCTGGAATGTCTCCGTCATTTTTGCTCTGCTCTCAGCGTTACTGATTGTGGTGCTGCTGATCGGCATGGTGATTCCTCAGATTATCGAGAGCGTTTCGCTGTTTTCGCAAAATATTGAATCCTACTCCATTTCTCTGCTCAATTTAATTAAGGGCAGCATCATTGAGAAGTTCGTCAGCGTTGATCAGCTCACAACGCTTTCGGAGAACGCTTTGTCCTCCATCTCCGGTTTTATCCGGGATAATGCCGGTAAAATCCTGAATGTGGCTGCAAACTCCGGCAAAAATATTTTAACCGTTGTCATCGCGGTGATCCTTGTGATTTACATCCTGATGGATAAGACAAGAGTCATGAGCGGCTTCTGGCGATTACTGCGGCTGATGACAACGCAGGAAGCACACGAAGCGATTATGGACTTCTCTCTGCGGTGCGACACCATCCTCATGAGTTTTCTCGGGCAGAGCATTCTGGATGCATTGATTGTCGGCACCGTCAATGCGGTTTTCATGCTGATTTGCCGGATGCCTTATATCGGGCTGATATCCGTCATCGTAGCGGTTACAAACCTGATCCCCAACTTTGGGCCAATCATCGGCGGTGTTTTCGGAGCCTTCATTCTGTTGCTGGTAAACCCAAAACAGGCGCTGTTCTTTATCATTTTTACCTGTGTTTTGCAGTTTTTCGACGGTTACATTCTCAAGCCGAAGCTTTTTTCCAATTCGCTTGGTGTATCCGGTCTGCTGATTCTGGTTATGAGCATTGTGCTGGGAAACCTTGCCGGCATTGTGGGAATTCTGCTTGCCATCCCTGCTGCAGCAATCCTGAGCTTTCTGTATAATGATTACTTTATCCCCGGGCAGGAGAAACGAAAGAAAGCCAACTGATGCATTGCTTTGCGTCTGCAAGATTGAGGTGAACCGTTCCGATGAAAAAAATGATCTCTATTCTTCTGTGCCTTCTGCTGCTTCTGTCTGCTGCGGCAGCCTGCGGCGAAGCATCTGCGCAGAGTGAACCGGCACAGGCAGAAAAAGCGCTTATAGCCCGCCCTTCTGTGAACGGAAGGCTCCATGTGGATGGGACAAAACTGGTGGATGAAGCCGGACAGGCAGTGGTTTTGCACGGTGTTAGCACGCACGGGCTTACCTGGTTCCCGGATTTTATCAATGAAACACTTTTCCAGCGCGTTTCTACCGAATGGGATGGGAATCTCATCCGCCTTGCCATATATACCTCCCAATATTGCGGCGGTTACGCGGAAGAAAGCCTTGCTCTGCTGCGAAAGGGCATCGATGCAGCAATCTCTGCTGACATGTACGTCCTGGTCGACTGGCATATTCTGGAAGACGGCAACCCCAACATACATGCGAAAGAAGCCAAGCAGTTTTTTGAGCAGATCGCTTCGGAATATACGGACGTCCCGAACTTATTGTTCGAAATATGCAACGAGCCCAACGGAGATACAGGCTGGTCAGATATTCTTACTTATTGTGATGAGGTGATCCCTGTCATAAGGAAGCAGATTCCGGAATCCGTTATTCTGGTCGGCACGCCGGAATTTGACCGAAATCTCGGCAGTGCAACTCTGCGGCCGATCCCCTATGACAACGTGATGGCGGTGCTGCATTTTTATGCTGCCACCCATGGCGAAGGATTGCTGGGAGAGCTGGAGGCCGCGATTACCAGCGGATTGCCGGTATTTATCAGCGAATGCGGGATCAGCGAAGACAGCGGTGACGGAGACCTCAATTTTGCCATGGCTGCCAAATGGTTTGATTATCTCAATCGGAACGGCATCAGCTATGCTGTCTGGAGCCTCTCCGACAAGAATGAATCTTCGGCAATGTTCCGCCCCGGGTTTGAGCCGGAGAGCCCGATCCGCGATGCCGACCTCACCGTCAGCGGCCGCTGGGTAAAAGCCCTGATATCCGGTGAAGATCCGAATCGCATTCCGTATCCGGCACCTACGCTGGAAAAAGGGACCCTTTCCCAAATCTGGTCCTTCCTCTCCTCCGCTTTGGGAGAGCGGGGCACAAGCGCCATGCGTTCCTGGCCTGTTTTCGCAGGGATCGGCATTTTTGCCATCCTGTTATTTACCGCAGCTGCCGGAATTCTATCCGGCACTTCGAAAAAGAAGAAACGCACTTATGATGAGCTCCTCCGCAGTGAAGGCGGAAGCGGGAAAGAACACTTGACAAAGGAACGCGTGCTGGCTTCGTCCGCGCTGATGCTGAGCATATTCTGTACGCTGATTTATCTCTGCTGGCGTGTCCGCTATTCCATTCCAAAAGGGTTTGGGGTTCTTCCCATTGCCGCGAACTTATTGCTGCTGGCTGTTGAGATCCTGGGGTTTGCCGAGTCACTGGTTCTCTTCCGGAATCTGTTCGGGCTGAAAAAATATCCCCTGCCCGAGATTGCAGAGGATGCATTTCCTGACGTGGATGTATTCATTGCCACCTACAATGAGCCCACCGACCTGCTGCGCAGAACCATAAACGGCTGTGCGCATATGAAGTATCCCGACCCCAAAAAGGTGCATATCTGGGTTTGTGACGACAATCGCCGCAGCGAAATGCGTTCGCTTGCAGAGGAGATGGGCGTAGGCTATTTTGACCGCCCTGACAACAAAGGGGCTAAAGCCGGAAACCTGAACCACGCTCTGTCTCTCACAAAAGCGCCGTATATCGTCACGCTGGATGCCGACATGATCCCCAGGAGTGACTTTTTGCTGAAAACCATCCCCTACTTTGTGGACGCGGAAGAGCGGAACAAAAAACTGCCGGAGGACAGGCGCATGCCCCTCGGCCTGCTGCAGACGCCGCAGTGCTTCTATGATCCGGATGTCTTTCAACATGCGCTCTATTCCGAGAAGCGTGCTCCAAATGAGCAGGACTTTTTCTATCGCACCATAGAACCAGCCAAAACCTCTACCAACAGCGTGATTTACGGCGGATCGAACACCGTGATCGCCAGGAAAGCACTGGAGGACGTCGGCGGGTTTTACACCGAATCCATCACGGAAGACTTTGCAACCGGTCTGCTGATCGAGTCACATGGCTATGTCAGTTTGGCGCTGCCGGTTCCTCTCGCCAGTGGGCAGACACCCCACACCTACAAAGAGCATATCCAGCAGCGCACCAGATGGGGCCGGGGTGTGATTGCCACCGCGAAACAGCTGAAAATATGGAGGAGGAAAAACCTCAGCCTCGATCAGAAAATCAGCTACTGGAGCTCTGTGATCTACTGGTACTCTCCGATTAAAAACCTGATCTATCTTCTCTCGCCGCTGCTCTTTGCCGTATTTGCCCTACCGGTTTTCAAATGCAACTGGCTGGAACTGCTGGTGTTCTGGCTGCCGATGTATATCATGCAGGATATAAGCCTGATGCTCTGCAGCAAGCGGACCATCTCCCACAAGTGGAGTGGCATCTATGAAACGAGCGTAATGCCCCATCTGCTGATCCCGATCATCAAAGAATCGCTGGGGATTCATCTTTCCGCTTTCAAAGTGACGGACAAAACACGGAAGGCAGAAAAACAAAGCGCCGATATTCGCTCCATGCTGCCCTTCCTGATTCTGGCATTGCTGTCAGTGATTGGCATCATACGTGTTATTCTTATTCTCGACAAAGTGCAAGTGATCAGCCTGCTGATTCTGCTGTTCTGGCTGATTCGAAATCTGTATTATCTGATTCTATCCATTTTCCTGGTGGATGGGCGGGACGATGACACTGAACCCGTAAAAGTGAACGACTTCATCCCTGTTACCGTTGACGTGCTCTACGGCAGTGCAGGCTCTTCCGCCGGGATCACCACACAGCTCAGTGAACACAGCATGACGGTGTTTCTGGATGAAGGCGTTTCACCCGGCATCGGGGACCATGTGAGCGTGAACGTGCTCGGCAACAACGGCCACCGGGCACAGGTGAGCGGAGTGGTCACGGGCGTGCAGCAGGCCCGCCGCAGCCAAAGCCGCACACATACCATTGAAATTCTGGATTTCGGCAATGACCGCTATGAATACTGGGAGATTTTATATGACCGGATCCCTTCTCTGCCACAATCACTGAGAAAAGACTTCGGCATTCTCCCCCACCTGTGGCAAAACATTGCCCACCGCGTAGCGAGAACAAGGAAATAATCAGGAACAAACAGCCTGAAAAAAAGAAAGATGGAAGGGCACGCAACCCTTTCATCTTTCTTTTTTCTTTTGAACTCTCATGAAAACAGCTCTTTCATGGAACTGATTTTATCCGCAGCCAGGACAACCCAGCCCGCGACATGGGAGGGCGGGACTACACAGATCGGCCACATGTGCCGCTGAATCGCATCTTTCTGAATTTCATTTGCATGATATTCTTTTTCCGCTATTTCCGTTCCCCGATCGGGATGTGTGTAGGCTTTCTTCCACGATGGGCTGGAAAAGACCCGCCTCTCCGTCATCCCAATATCATGGAGGAGACTGCTGCGCACCGCATCCTCATCACTGATCTTCACCCCGTGACGCCGCAGCCAATCAGCGATGCGGCAACTCTCCTTTGCGACGTGCATGCTGTGCATTGCTACGCTGACACTCCCGTGGTGCGGAATATCCCAGGCAGAGAGAAAACGTTCGGAATTGAGCACTTCCTCTCCCAGCTGATTCACTTTCTGAAGCAGTTCCTTCTCGCGTTGTTCTTTCTTTCCCATTGTCATTAAAGAAGCTCTGCAAAAAGGCGCATGATTAACTGGCTGAATTTCAGGTAAGCCGACCGGATATTCCGGTATTGGTCCGTGACCTCAGTGCACTGCTCGATCGTCCGATCAAAATCGCGTTTCACATCAAGCACCGCCCGGCTGCCTGCCATCAAACACCCGTTTTCAAAATGATGATACAGGCTGCGATAATCCAGATTGATGGTGCCGCACGTTGCTACTGCATCATCAGCCACTACCATTTTACAGTGGCAGAAGCCGGGCGTCCACTCATAGATGCGCACCCCGTTGCGGGCCAGGCTGTTATAGAAAGATCGTGTCACGCTGTAGATTAGTTTTTTATCCGGGATTCCGGGGGTAATCACCCGTACATCCACCCCGCGTTTTGAGGCAAGCGAGAGGGCGTGTATCATTTCATCGGTCAGAATCAGATACGGCGTAATGAACCAGCAGTAACGGTTCGACTTTTCCGCAATGCTGATATAAACATCCTCCCCAACGCGCATCTCATCCATCGGAGAATCTGCATAGGGCTGAACAAATCCGTCTTCCGGTGCCTGATAATCGGTTTCCGGGAAGTAAACGGAAAAATCAACCTGATCCCACGGTTCCTTGCTGCCGGCATACCACATTTCAAGGAAAGCAACCGTAAGGCTCTTCACCGCATCCCCTTCCAGGCGGACGCCGGTATCCTTCCACTGCCCGAACGGATGCGTGATGTTGAAATACTCTTCGGCAAGATTGTATCCGCCGGTAAAGCCGATTTTCCCATCGATCACGGTGATTTTGCGGTGGTCCCTGTTGTTCAGGAAGAGATTCAGCCACGGCTTAAAGGGGTTAAACACCTTGCAGGCAATGCCACGGCTTTCCAGCTTCTTCACAAAATCTGTGTTGATGAAACCGATGCTGCCCATGTCATCATAAAACACCCTGACATCCAGCCCCGCCTGCACGCGCTCTGCCAGCACATCTTCAATACGCTGCCAGGAAGATGCATCTTCAATGGCATGATATTCCATGAAGATGAAGGATTTTGCTTCTTTCATGGCTTTCAGCTGCGCTTCCAGGCCGGGAGTTGCATCATCATAATAGGTGACGGAGGTATTCCGGTACACAGGATATCCTGCTTTTTTCGCAAGATACGCAGAGACCCCTGCATAATCGGGAAGGTTTTTTTGGAGCGCATCCATTTCTTCCCGGTTTTCCGGCAGCTGCGGGAGAAGAGCTTTATCGATCTCTGCGTAACGCTCGCGCATATCCCGCGTGCCGCGGTTCAGCCCAACCAGGAAATAAAACGTAATCCCCATAATGGGAAGCACCAGGATCAGGATAATCCATGGCATTTTCATGGTAGAAGTCACGTTTTTCGAATAAATGACCAGAACCATAATGATTGCCAGCACTCTGGTCCCGATGTCAATCCACTCCGCATAGCGGTTCAGCTGCGTAAACATCATCAGAATCAGAATCAATTCAAGCCCAATCGCAATCAGGGCGAAAATCATCCGTTTCGTGCCGTTTTGGGATTCGGCTTTTCCTTCGAGAGTCTGTTCCGTATTCATAGGAAAACCTCCTTGCATCAATCTCTCGTGGAGTAATCCAGTGGGAGATATTCCACACAGTATCTCCGGTATTTATGTTACTCCATATAAAAACAGTATAACGGAAAAGCCTCTTTTTTACAAGAGAAAAGGGGCAAACACAAAGGATTTCCTGAAGAAAAATAATACGGTTTTGAGATTTTCCTTCATTCCATAAAACAGCTGCCCATTGGCTCATTGCATCCTGCCCATTGGCTCATGAGCCAATGGGCAAAAACGCCCGTATTTCGGGGCTTTTCATGCATTGGCTCATTGAAAAAGTTTGAGCCAATGCATAGAGGATCCCCTTACCTGTTGACAAGCAATCCGGTAGCTGTTATTTTTGATGCAAGAAAAAGCCTTCGGAATCAATGTACAAAAAGGATAGAGGAAGAGAACCATGGACCTTACCAATGTGCCAACAAAACAGCTGATCAATGCCGCCAAAGCCATACAGGCCAGGGAGAAGAGAGAGCAGGAGTTGTTGCAGGTACTCAACAGTTTGACCACCGTCGACCAGATCCGGAAAAAGGAGACGGAGTGGCTCGTCCCCTACTGGATTCCGAAAGGGGAAGTCACTCTGCTGGTGGGAGACGGCGGAATCGGAAAAACATCGATCTGGTGCCGGATGGTCTCGGAGATCAGCCAGGGAAAACCCTGCTTTCTGGAGGATCCGGATGAAGAGCAGTTCAAGGAAAACCGGGTCTGCATGTTTTTCAGCAGTGAAGACAGCGTTTCGGCAAAGCTGAAAGAACAGTTTGCTCGCTATGACGCCTGGGAGCAAAACCTCTGCACCATCGAGCCAACACTGGCCAATATGCCCGTTCTCCGGCGCGTCAGAATCGGATCGGACGAGCTGAAGCTCCTGATTATGAAACACAGGCCGGCTCTCTGCGTCCTGGATCCGATTCAGGCCTTTCTCCCGGACAGCATCAACATGAATTCCCGCAACGGCATCCGGAAGTGCATGGAATACCTCTCCACGCTCGGCAAGACCTTCGGTACGGCTTTTCTGCTGGTCTGCCATACCAACAAACGGGAAAACACCTCAGCCAGAAAACGCATCTCCAACTCCGCCGATCTCTGGGATGCCGCCCGCTCCGTCATCATGGTGGGCATCACCGACATCGAATTGGAAAATAAGCCGGTAATCAAATACATCAGCAACGAGAAAAACAACTACGCGCCGCTCCAGGCCACCATTCTCTTCTCCATTGGGGAGGACGGCAGAATTCAGTTTGAAGGCTACTCCGCCAGACACGAAGCCGGCTTTCTGCGGAAAAGCAAAAAGAAGGCCGCGGCGGCTCCTTCCTCCAAGGTGGAGGAGTGCCAGGACGCAATCCTCGTGCTGCTGGAAGGGGCGGAGAATGGCATGATCAAAAGCGCAGCGCTGAACAGCGCGTTGCAGGAAGCCGGGTATTCCCTCGCCACCGTGAAGCGGGCAAAATCTGCGCTGAAAAAGGATGGGAAGATCGATAGCGTCCGCAAAGGGTTTGCAGAGACTACGGAATTCTATACCGCGCTGAAAACGCCGGAAGACGAAGCGGAACAGATCTGATCTTTGAAAAGCGGCAGGCTGGTAAATTTGTCGGATTGAAATTTAAAAATCTATCGGATTGGAAAATCGAAATCCATCGGATCGAAAGTTCGAAATCTATCGGATTAGAAGTTTAAAATCAATCGGATTGCACCGTCTGCATCTTACAGATAACCAGCCACCATATTCCACGAAGTTGAGCAGCTGTGCATACCACTTGTGCACAGCTGTTGTTTTTGTACCGGTCGGCAAGCGCTCTACGGCGTCCGGTTGAAAAATTGGCTATAAAAATGATACAAATTCCCCCGTGTTGATCTATGCGTCAATGATACGCTCTCGTGCTGACTTACTCCTTGTCGTCCACCAAGAGTAAGTCGGTGCGTTCTTCGGCAAGCTGCTTCAGCTCATCGGTAAAGCCACCCATGCTGAACAGAACAAACCACGTCTGTCGATGATCCCGATTCCAGGATACGTGCTCGGCTTTTTGTTCCAGCTCGCGCAGGATGTTCGCACCCACCGGCTCCTGCCAATACTTGCACTCGCCCAGGATGAGGTTGTGCCCCTCCGGGTCGAGAGCCGCAATGTCGATCTCGGTATCGGCATCCCAATAGCGTCCGATTCTGGAGAAGTGAAAGGGCCAGGCATCGTCCGCATTCAGATCCCACATCTTCTCCCGGCACACGTCCTCATAGATGAAGGCGATATGGCTGTTGACCAGGCCCTTGCGGATCTTGTCCAGCACGATCTGGTTGTTGCCACTTTCGATAAAGCTCATATTGGGATAGACGAAGGCAAACCAGAAGCGGATATAATTGTCCTTGATCCTGTAAAGGCCGCGCTTGCTCTTCTCCGGGTTGTCCTCGGTGATGGGCACCTCGCGCTCCAGGATATCCAGGTCGATCAGGGTTTTCAGATACTTGGTCAGGCTGGTGGCTTTGACCTCCAGGGCGGAGGAAATGGCTGCCAGCTTGTGGTTGCCTGCAGCGATGGCCCGAATGACAGAGAAGTAGCTGCCGATCTCGCTGACCTCCTGTTGCAGCAGGAAATGCGGCTCATCATAAAGATAACCGGAGCGATTGAGGACATTACGCGCTATGGCGCGGTAGATGTCTTCCCTTTCAGAGAATACTTCCACGTATTTGGGGACACCGCCGGTAATGGCGTACATCTCAATGAGCTCTTTCCGGCTACGGTCGGGGAAGAACTCGCCGTAATAGCGGAACGGAATCTGCCCCAACCGAATCAGAGCCGTGCGCCGCCCGTAAAGCGGGCTGCTATAGGCCAGGGTCTGGGATTCCATCATGGAGATCAGTGAACCGCAGAGGATCACCATGACCGAACGATTCTTGAGCTGCTCTTCCCAGATGCGCTGAAACACGGAGGGAAAGGCAGGGTTGGACTTGCCGATATACTGGAACTCGTCGATCACGATAATGGGCTTGCTGTCGAAGCTGTGCTCCATGATCGCTTTGAAGATCGCGTCCCAGGTAGAGACGTTGGCCTCATGCAGCAAAGAGCTGCCGATGAAGTCCGCTGCCTTTTCCTTAAAGGCGTTACGGTTCAGCGGTTCGGATTCTTCGCTGGCCAGGAAGAACAGGGCATTCTTGCCCTTGATAAACTCCGAGATCAGTGTGGTCTTTCCTGACCGTCGCCGCCCGTAAAGGATCACCAGGGAACTTCCCTTACGCTCATATTCGCTTTGCAGGGTTTCCATTTCCTGCTCGCGGTCGATAAATCTTTCCATGCAAATCACGCCCTTCGTAATTATTATACCAAAAAGTATAATAATTTCAAGAATAATTTTTGGATATTCTAACGAAAATTCTTTATATACGATAGAAGCCGCGGGCTTTTTATTCTCTGGAGAAAATTCAAGCCCGCGTTTTTTTCTTTTCACCCAAGTCAAAAACCGAGGTACTGTTTTCAAGTTCCCCGGTGTTGTTTTCCATTGTACTGCTTCACCAGAATTTTTGAAGGCGGAAAGAATGCGGTTAAAACGGAAATCCGAACGGCAAATCAAGCCTGCCGGCAGGCGGTTGAGTCGATTCCGAGTTTCACCAGCTTCTGCAGGCGAAGCCCCTGCGCTTTCTGTTTCACCAAAGGCCTGATGGTGAAGATTTGTGATCATTAATTCTCCGAGCTCTCAACTTTCAGTAGGCTTCTCAACACGTAAACCCGCCTTTTCGCAAAGTTGCTGAACTGAACATATGATGCAATCCCAAGTATAGCACTTGGCATATGTGTTGAATGGAGAAAGCGAGATACGTTCCAGCAGGCGCTCCATCATGTAACGACGGATCAAAACATGCGCTTCAATGCCGCTGGATTTTGCCAAGTTCCGAACGAGATCTTTCAGCTGCCTTGAAGTGTGAATCATTACAAAAGCACCTCCATATACTGTCTAAGAATGCGGGCAACATGAAAAAGGTTTGCGTATTCCATCAGTCGATACAGATTTTTGTCCTTTCGCCTTGCGTATTGCTTTAAGGCATCTTGCAATACACGTGCTTCTATCGTGTTTCGGCTGCGGACTAAATCGCAGATTGTTCGCTCCATGTTATAAACATTAATACGATTACCAAACGGGGTAAGGCTGTCCGTCATGCCAATTTCAAACAGATCTTTCTTGACTGTATATACTTTTATTCCAGCCTCAGTCAGATGCGTAGGATTGTATCCGGTTCTGGCTGTCACGGTATAAAATAGCGGTTCCCGGTCTGTCAGATCATGAAGAAACAGTGCTGTATCATGAGAAAAGATTGTTTTGGGACAGCGAAGCTGCAATACAAGCATATTATCAATCCATGAAGCCGGATCACAGTAGATACCGTGTGCAACTCTCTCAAATCCGTGATCTTTCACAAATTGTGCAAGTGCTTTTTTCGAGATCCCTGCCGCTACGACATCTGCTGTTTTTAGTACGCCGTGATGTTCTGAGGCAATCATTAAGATTTGATTCTTTGCGTCCATAATCGTCACCACCTTTACGCTAACATTATAGATGATATTAGCATAAAAGTAAACTTCTTTTTTCGATTGGCAATTGCCGAACAACAAGTATGCACTCAAGGATTACCTGTAAAATCGATAGCTATAAAAAGACCGAGGACCTGTTTTCAAGTTCCCCGGTGTTGTTTTCCATTGTACTGCTTCACCAGAATTTTTGAAGGTGAAGAGGTGAAATGGCTGATTTCAGGCTTCTTCACCTTCTATCAATTAAAATATAATATATCCCCTTTCCATTCTACGGCGTCCGGTTGATAAAACAGGCTATGAAAAAAATCAAAACTGCAGCGTATCGATACGTGGGAGAAGCTCTGTCAGCCCAGCATGATAATAGGCGAACTGTTTACGACCTGCTTCGGTATTGATTTCGTTTTCCCGGATCATATGCCGCATAAGACGGGCATAACTGATGACTTTCACCTTGTCCTCTATCGACTGAAGGGTACTCTCCTCTTTGGTTTCCAGATACCCTTCAAGAATCTTCCGCCAGAGAACTACTGTTGTTTCGTAATCAATCCCCATAAACTGCTTCGTTACGGAATGATCCACTGCGCCAAATCCGCAATAGGCATTATAGATTGCCGCCAGTTCAAAAACGGGATGCCCATGGCTGAGCTTATCCATGTCAATCAGCAGGCTTTCTCCATTCTGGTACATCAAATTCCGGAAATGATAATCTCCGTGAATCATATGCATGTCATCCGGAAGGGCTGAAATCAAGGTGCACAGCTTTTCAACTTCCTCAGAAGGCAGATCATCTCTGAGAATCTGAAACCAGCCCAGCGTGGTATCTCTGGCAGAGGGCACAAAACTCTGTATTACAACCCGGGAATGAATAAGCTTCAGGAGTGCCACACTCATTTCCGCGAGTTCCTTCAGGGTCTTTTCCCCATCGTTGTAGAGCTGCACATAGGTTTTTGCATTCAGCAACTCGTAGATGGAACCATACCCTCCCTCTGCGATCATCACCACGTCATAGGGAATCGCCGTAGGAACCCCCAAGACAAACGCTGCACGGGAAAGTTCCCGCTCATGCCGGATTTCCGGAAGAGAATCGGTGTTTGTGTATACCTTGATGATGTTTTCCTCGTCAAGCCGATATATTTTCCCGTTTGCCCCCCGGCCGATCAGTTCACAGCCTGCAACAGAGACAACACGATGCGCTTTTTGAACCTCCATCATCTCTGTGAAGCCGGTTGTCTCCAGAATCTCATAGAATTCCGGATGCACCCGGATAAGGCTCGTCTGATCCACATTCTGTCTTACCCGGAGGATAACACGCAGCCCCGAACTGCTCATGTATTCCACCCCATCGCAGTCAATCACAACAGCGTCCGGATGAAGCTGCTCCAAGACTTTATAGATTTCCGCTTCCAGTTCCGGCGCATTGGCACCCGTTACATTCCCTGTTAAGGTCAACGTGAGGACTCCGTTTTCAAATACAGTCTGCACAACAGCACCGCCTTTCTATTTCAGCCTTTTCTATTTTCTTCTTATCACGCTCCGGGTTTTTCCGTAACCCAAATATTTCCTTGCATTTTTCTCCCACAGCACATCTGAATTCCCTGATTTCACACACCTGATCGTATGCACTCAGGTCCTTTTCCCCGCAAAGAGGGTCAAAAACAACGGCATCATTCGCAACGAGGCGGAGAAGCGCCGTAAAATGCCTGTCGGCACGGATTCCCGGCACGGTGATGAGGCAAAGGGAACCGCTTTCCAAGGCATGCTCCAGCGCTTTTTGCGAATATGGCAACGAACCGCAATAGCGGAGCGGATAAAGCTTTTGGATCTCTGCCAGCTCCAGATCGGCAGACGGGGTAAACGCTCCACAGGCAATCAGGCGCTGATTGAGAATCCACGGGTTGAACGGCTTCTCTTCTGTGTTTTCTTCCAATCCAGATTCGAGCAGCAGGACGGAGAGAGAACAGATCAGGCAGCCGCACTCCCGGAAATACCGATAGTCGGCTTCCGGAAAGCGGTGTGCAGGCCATGCCTCTTCCTCATTCAGCTGTGGATTCGTTTGCAGAAAGGTTTCGTATCGATTCATATCAACATAACATGATTCCGGAAAGCGTCTGCCGGAACGGATCGGAATGTCCGCCTCTCCGGTAGGAGGCATAATGCGCTGATTCATAGGAACAGATCCCGGTATCTGCCATGGATGCCCGCCTGACGCCGCTGCGGAGCAGTTCCAGCTCAACTGCTTTTTTGAGATTCAAAAGGAATTTTCCGTTTTGCTTCGGGACAAAAAGCGCTTCCATTTCGCCCGGGGAAAACTTTTCCGCATAACGGAAACGCAGGTCTTCACTCACTTCATAACAGTTTTCGCAGATGCAGGGGCCAAAAGCAGTAACGATCTGCTCCGGTTCGGTCCCCAGGCGCTTCATCACATCAATCGTATTCGCCACAATGTTTTCGGAGATGCCTCGCCAGCCGCAATGCGCAATGGCTGCAATGTGATGCGCGGGATCAAACAGAAAGAGCGGGAGACAATCCGCCGTCCAGATGCAAAGCAGGACTCCCGGGACAGACGTCACCAGGGCGTCATAGCCGCCCTCCGGCCCCAGATGGAGATGCTCTTCGGAACGGGCCATCCAACCATCCGGCCTCTCTTGCGTGACAGCATAGACACTGCCGGAATGGGTTTCCCGCGCATAGAAGAACCGGTCAACCGGCACGTTCAGCATACTCTGCAGGGCGGCATTTCTCAATGCTACATCCCGCCAATCGTCACTTGTATCCTCTTTTTCGGTAGAAAACGCTCTGACTGAAAAGAGATTCTCCAAAAAGGAAATGGTTTTCACCTGATTTCTCCTTTCCGGGCTTCATACCACCTGATCAAAGCAAACAGGTCCCAGATCTGCGTCCACAGGGTATCGTCCCCACCGGCATAAAATGCCTGCAGCAACTGTTCTCTATCGATCAATGGAAGGATTATCCGCGCGCTCTCCCCCGTCAGGGCATCGATAATCTGCGTCTTCCAAGGTTCGAGACGCATCCACTTCCGTACGGGAACGGGAAATCCCCTTTTCTCCCGAAACGCAATTTCAGGCCCCACAATGCGCCGGGCTGCCTTGCGGAAGAGCAGCTTCCCCATCGTGAGGTCTGCTTTATATTGCACGGGCAGCGACAGGGCAAACTCCATGAGATCCCGGCGCATATAGGGCGTGCGGATCGTAATCCCGGCTCCCTTCGCCGCAGCAACCAGGTTGGGGAGAATATTCCCATGCATCCAGCGGGAGAGATCAAAGGCGTTCATTTTCAGGAAACCATCTCCCCGATAAGCGGAGAGCTCCGGGAAGTCAACCGGCCCCACATCCATAATGGTATTGACTTTCAGCCAGTAATCCTCGCTCGGATCATCGAAATAGCTGCTGTAGCAGGGATACCCACAGAACATCTCATCCGGGCCTTCTCCGGAACAGATTGTATCGGTATAGCGAGATGCTTCTCCTGCGGCAAGGAACAGGGCGATATAGGAGGCATCCCCCGTCGGCTGGCTTCGGTTTTTCATAGCTTCCGTGACAGCGCCGAAATAATCGGCAGGGCTGATTTTTACAATATGGTGCTCACTGCCAAGCTTCTCTGCAGCCTTTTGCGCAAGAGCAGACTCGTCAAATGCCTCTTCTTCGTATGCCACGGAGAAGGTTTTTTTTGCACGAATCCCAAAGGCGAGCAAAGAAGAATCGACACCGGAAGAGAGAAAGGCAGCGTCGGAATGTCTGCGCTCTTCCTGCAGCATGGCATCCAGAATCCGGTTCAGCTCTTCCAGATACTCCTCTTCGGTCTTTTCCGGTTCAAAAGAAAACTGAATTGCCGGATAGAAAATCGGGTCTCCCGATAAGGTCTCGTCCCCCGCAACATAGGAGAACCGCAGATACGATTCCAATGCCCGAGGATTCCAATTGTTTTGATTCTGTTTCATCATCGTAATCTCCCGCGTCAGGGCTTCCAACCTGCCCGTTCCCAAAGGAGCTGGAGGAGAATATCTCTCCCGGAATAGAAATTTTCATAAAAACGCTTTCCGTAACGGAGGACTCCGTTTTCCTCCAAATCCAGCAGACCGTAAAGGCTATTATAGACGGTATTCCATTCGGCAAGCCGCCGGAACACACGTTTGTCTGCCGGAAGCAGATAATGAAACTCTCCGCCCTGCATGCACAGATCCAAAACAAACGACTCCGAAATCAGAATCTGAATCAGATCGAGACAATCCTGCCGCTTTTCCCTGTCCATATGCTTTCCGACAGAGACAAAATCCGCCAGAAAACGTGGATGTCTGCTCGTCTCGTTGGCAGAGAAGTTGGCAAAGGAAACCGAATAGTCATCTTTTTTCAAATCGTACAGATCTTCGGTGAAGCTGAGGAGGTAACGGCATTCCTCCCGGTTGAAACGGTTGACCCCGTCATAATCAGAGAGACCGGATTTTTCCAGAGCGTCTCTGCCGCCGATGAGATCCAGGAGGTGTTCCATAACCCGGAAACTTTTCTTCAGGCTCCGGTTTTCACAGACTGCCTGAACGAAATAGAACATCAGCATCGAGCGCATCGGGATGGCGACGGATTCGTTCAGCTCCATGATATTGTGAACATGAAGGTCGTCCTTTTGCCGGCAGATCAGGGCGTTGGAACACAGCATGTAAGGCACGCCGTAGTTTCTCTGCCGGATTTTGCTTTTTTCCATGACCCAGGGAAACACTTGCTCATAAGAAACGGTTTTCGGAAGAGGGCGAAAAAAGCCCTTGTCCACCAGCGCCGATAAAACGACC
>JAFUGY010000099.1 GCA_017469115.1 Oscillospiraceae bacterium | reverse complement strand
AACCGGCTGCCGGGTTTTACATCCCGCTAGTTGGGGGTAATGTTGCCGTACCACAGTTCTTCCAGGATTTTCATGCTATCTGCCTCCTTTGTAGCACAAACCCATACCACAAAGAAGGCTGGAAGTCCAGACATAAAAAGCGCATATTTAACAAAGCTATTGCGAAATTCCCGAATTCGTGATTTGGTAATATTGGGCTACAAGGAGGCGGTTATATGTTTCATAAAGTGAAAGCGGTCAACGCACTGCAGACTATCGGCTGAGCGTGCAGTTTGCGGAGGGCGTGACAAAAATCTATGATGTAAAGCCCCTGTTTGCAAAATGGGCGGCGTTCAAAGCAATGGAAAATGCGCCGGAGCTGTTTTCCAGCGTGGAAGTCGATGTGGGCGGCTATGGGATCATCTGGAATGATGATCTTGACCTCAGCTGCAACGAGCTGTTTGAAAACGGCGAGACGGTCAAGACGCCTTTTGACGGGCTCATGGCCTTTACTGACGCCACCCAGCTTTGGGGTCTGAACGAAAGTACCCTGCGCAAGGCGATTGCCTATGGCAAGCTTGTCAACGGCGTGGACGCCTGTAAATACGGCAAGCAGTGGGTGATTTCAACGGAAGCAATGAAGCGGGAATATGGCCAGCCGAAAGCGAGAGGCTGAACCGCAGCTGTTGGCAGAAGAGCTGTACAGGCAGATCCACCAGCAGTAATGGAAGCGTCCAATCGGGAAAAACGGCGGAGTTATCCAGTGGGATGAGAGGAAAGAGATATGACATATTCAATTATCGGAATATTGGCGACGATCCTGCTGCTGATCACCAATCGGGAGCTGTTCTGGAGCTCGGAAAGGAAAGCGCTTACAGGAACACAGCTCGACTATCGCTGCTTTCTTTTGGGGGCTTTGGCCTACCTCATTACTGATATGCTCTGGGGCATTTTGGAGTCTCACAAGCTGATATCGATCCTATATGTCGATACGGCGGTGCATTTCATC
This sequence comes from Oscillospiraceae bacterium, assembly GCA_017469115.1. Classification (GTDB taxonomy): domain Bacteria; phylum Bacillota; class Clostridia; order Oscillospirales; family Oscillospiraceae; genus Limivicinus. The sequence continues at coordinate 84,098 of JAFUGY010000099.1, read as the reverse complement.
GCTATGGCTGCAGCGGTCATGCTATGGACGCGATATGTGATCTCGTACCTTGGACAGGAAAACGCTTTCGGGACTTTTCTCTCCTGGACGGGGCAGCTTTTCCTATGCTTTGAAGCGGTTGTTGTTATCGTCAATTTCTTCCGTCCGATCCTGTTCTGGTTTGACGATAGCGGCACTTATTATGCCGGCATCGCGCGGTATGTGACATTGACAATACAGATCCTGCTGTTCTTCCTGACATCGGTTTATACGCTGTGGATCACCGCGAAGACGGAGGGGTCGGTCCGGCACCGCCATCTGACGATCGGGCTTTTTGGGATCGCCATGGACCTCTGTATTGCCGTGCAGGTTTTCTACCCTCTGCTCCCGTTTTATGCTATGGGTTATATGCTCGGGACATGCCTCCTTCACAGCTTTGTGATGGAGGACGAGAAGGAAGAATACCGCAGGGGCCTGGAAGAGGCTGTAGCCCGGGAAAAGCTCCAGAAAGCGGAGCTGGCCGAAAGCAGAGAGGCGCTACAGGACGCACTCACTTTGGCGGAGCACGCCAACAGAGCGAAAACTGTGTTTCTCTCCAACATGAGCCATGAGATCCGCACACCAATAAACGCCATCATCGGGCTGAACAACATTGCCATGAATGACCCCACCGCCAGCGATAAAGTGAAAGAATATCTGGAGAAGATCGGCGTCTCCGCTCAGCATTTGCTCGGGATCATCAACGATATTCTGGACATGAGCCGCATCGAATCCGGCTGTATGACGATCAAGCAGGAGGAGTTCTCTTTCTCCAAAGGCTTGGAGGAGATCAACACCATGATCAGCGGTCAGTGCAGAGATAAAGGCCTGAACTATGATTGCCAGATCACAGGCCAAGTTGACGAGTATTATATCGGCGACATTATGAAGCTCAAGCAGGTGTTGATCAATATTCTGGGCAATGCCGTCAAATTCACACCTGCGGGTGGGGAGATACGCCTTGTGATCGAGGAAGGGCCGCGGCTTGACGGGAAAGCGACACTGAAATTTGTGATCAGCGACACCGGCATTGGGATGAGCAAAGAGTATCTACCGCATCTTTTTGAGGCTTTCAGCCAGGAGGATGCCTCTTCCACGAGCCGATATGGCAGCACCGGACTCGGCATGCCGATCACGAAGAGTATTGTGGAGTTGATGAACGGTCATATCGAAGTGGAGAGCGAGAAGGGAAAAGGCTCGGTTTTCACGGTAACGGTGACTCTCGGAGAGTCAGAGCGAAAGAGCATACAGCCGAATGAGGAAGATCTGGACCCTCATGAACTGAACGTTTTTGTGATGGATGAATTTCAGGAAGCTTTCCGACGCAAGAACGAACTGTTGGAGAAGGAGACAACTGACCTGAAAGGCAAACGCGTGCTCCTGGCAGAGGATGTGGCAGTAAACGCAGAAATCATTTTGATGCTGTTGTCCATGCGGGAGATGGAAGCCGACCTTGCGGAAAACGGGAGAGTAGCAGTAGAATTGTTTTCCAGCCATGAGCCTGGATATTACAATGCGATTCTCATGGATATGCGCATGCCTGAGATGGATGGGTTGGAGGCTGCGAGGCACATTCGCTCCATGGACAGAGCTGATGCAAAGTCCATTCCGATCATTGCGCTGACAGCCAACGCCTTTGACGAGGATGTTCAGCGCAGCATGCAAGCAGGGCTGAATGCCCACCTCAGTAAACCAGTGGTCCCGGACTCTTTGTTTGAGACACTGGAAACACTGATTACATAATTCAAAAAAATCGACAAATCCAGAATCAGAATCCGGATTTGTCGATTTTTTCTTCTGTGCGATAAAAGTTGTGTTGTCGGATATAGCGGTAGACTTCGGGGTCTATCCCTGGAGGGATCTGCCCTTCTGCAAGAGCCTGACGGATTTCGGTGGAACTGGCCGGATAGGGTTTGTAAGTGAGGAGGCGGATTCCGGCCTGATCCTCCTGTCGGAGAGATAGGATTGCAAGAGCAAGGGCTTCCGACTCTCCATCCTCTCTCGCAGCTACTGCTAGGGTACACGCCGAGAGAATATAACGATAATGGTACCATTCCCGAAAGGAAAAGAGCATATCAGAGCCAATCACAAGAAACAGGTCGTCCTCCGGGTAGGTTTGCCGGAGTTTTTTAACGGTGTCGGCCGTGTAGCTTCGGCCTACACGCTGAAATTCCAGATCGCTGACGGATGCTGCCGTAACTGAACGAAAAGCAATTTTGCACATCTCCAGCCGTGCTTCCGGCGGAGGGCTGTTTTCGGCAAGATCTTTGTGGGGAGGCAGATAATCCGGAATGATCAGGAACAGATCCGGCTGAAGGAACTCAGAAGCAGCGCAGGCACAGCGGACATGGCCGAGATGAGGCGGATTGAAACTGCCGCCGTAGATGGCAATTTTCATTTGGCCTTGCCAAGAGTGTAGAGAAGATTCATTTTCAGCTCATACATGGCAGGGCTCATATCATAATAATGACCGTGGGGGTTTTCAAAGCGCTGTTCTTCTTCCCAGATCTCATTTTTGAGCTGATCCTTCACGTGCTGCCGGATCTCCTCAACAGAGGGGCACCGGTAAATCTGCTTTCCGTCTTCAATTACTTTAACCTGAAGATTTTTAAAGGTGCAGTTCTCAAAGCTTCGCTCTTTCCAGTATTTCTGCGGGTCGATATACCGAACCGGTTTGGAGGCATCGATGGTTTCTTCGGCACGAGCCAGATAATCAGCGATGGCTTTGCCCTCTTCGTTGTAGACACGATAGATTTTTTTCAGGCCGGGATCGGTGATCTTTTCTGCCGTTTCGGACACTTTGATTTTCGGGATAAATTTTCCGTCTTTTTGGATGGCAGAGAGCTTGTATACCGCCCCGAACACCGGATTGGATGCCGAGGTAATCAGCCGTTCACCGACGCCGAAACTGTCGATTCTGGCGCCCTGGTGAATGAGGGAGCGAATGGTATATTCATCCAGGCCGTTGGAGGCAACGATGATGCAGTCTTCCAGTCCGGCTTCATCCAGCAGTTTTCTCGCTTCCTTGGAGAGATAGGCAAGGTCGCCGGAATCAATGCGAACGCCTTTCAGGCGCTTTCCCATGGGCTCAAGAATCTCTTTGGCAACCCGGATGGCATTCGGGATTCCGCTTTTCAGAACATCATAGGTGTCGACCAGAAGGACTGTGCTGTCAGGATACGTTTCGGCATATTTTTTAAACGCCTCATACTCGCTTTCGCAGAACATCACCCAGCTGTGAGCCATAGTGCCGGAAATGGGAATATCAAACAACTCTCCTGCAAAAACGGTAGCCGTGCCGACAACACCACCGATGTAGGCAGCGCGGGCACCGTAAACCGCGGCGTCGACGTTATGGGCGCGCCGGGCACCAAAATCGGAAACTGCACGGCCTTTTGCTGCGCGTACAATTCGGTTGGCCTTTGTGGCAATGAGAGACTGGTGGTTTACCTCAAGCAAAAGGGCGGTTTCAATCAGCTGAGCATCCAAAAGGGGGGCAACAACCGTAATCAGTGGCTCATAGGGATAAATCACCGTGCCCTCAGGCATGGCATAAACGTCACCATGAAAGTGATAATTTTTCAAATAGTCCAGAAATTCTTCCGAAAAGAGATTCTGTGAACGGAGATAGGCGATATCCTCTTCTTCAAAATGAAGATTGGTAATATAGTCGAGAATCTGCTCCAGACCGGCGAAAATTGCAAAACCGGCATTGTCGGGATTTTTCCGGTAAAAAACATCGAATACGGCGAGGGTATCGGTATCTCTCGCTGCGAAATAGCCGTTGGCCATAGTCATCTCATAAAAATCCATGACCATAGAGAGATTTCTGGTTTCATGCTGTTTTTTCATGGGTGTTCTCCTTCAAGCTTCTGGTTGAAATTCGGGCATGGGGCGCAGTTTAAACAGATTCGCCGCATGGCGTTTCTCTATTTTTTCCCGGGTGGCAGGATCATCACAGATCCCGGTAAGGATATAGGTGTCCAATTCTTCATAGGTGAATCCAAAGGCGTCTTCATCCGTCCTGTCCGAGAGGCCGTCGGCCGGGGTCTTTTCCACAAATTCCCGGGGCAGGCCAAGCACTTTGCCAATCTCTTTGATTTCAGCCACTGTGAGATTGGCCAGGGGAGAAAAATCACCTGCTGCATCGCCGAAAATGGTAGAGTAGCCCACAAAGTTTTCCGAGCGGTTGCAGTTGTTGGAAACTCTGCCGTTCATCGTCTGGGAAACGGCATAGAGCGTCGTCATCCGCACACGCGGCGGAATGTTGGTGAGTGACTGGGTGTTGAAGGCAGCATCCTTCAGCCCTTCCGCAACAGAGTGCTTTACGGCTTCGACCGTGCTGTGGATATCAATCACTGCATTTTGAATGCCCAGGTATTCCACGACACGATGGGAAACGTCGATATCCTTCTGGACGCCGTCGGGCATGAGAATCCCGAACACTCTGTCCTTCCCGAGGGCTTTCACACACAAAGCAGCGACGGTGGAAGAATCCTTCCCGCCGGAAATCCCGATCACTGCCGGTGAAGACGGACCGTTTTCCGCAAACCATTGACGAATCCACAGGATACAATCCTGCGTTATTTTATGATAATCTTTTTTTGCCAGATAGCTTTTGAGGTTTGGATTCATGGTATCCTCCGCAGTTTGCTTTTCAAAATCAGATGGAATGAGTATAGCCTTAAATGCCGTTTTTGTCCATAAGCTCTGCAAAAGAAGTGCCATTTCTGCAGAAGCTATCTGCAAAACTGGCACTTAGCAATATCTCAGGCAAAAATCGTTATCAGCACTTAGCATGTGCAATCCGCAGCTCCACTGCTTTTTCCATGGATTCTCTGACGATATACTCGTACTTCCCGTGGTAATTATGGCCGCCGGTGAAGAGATTGGGGCACGGGAGCCCAGCGTAAGAGAGATGGCAGCCGTCAGTCCCGCCTCTGACGGGAGAAATCACAGGCTCCACACCGATGGACCGCATGGCCTCGCAGGCGCGGTCGATCAGGTCCATATGGCCGGTGAGGGCATCCTTAAGATTATAATAGGTGTCTTTGATCAGGGGGACGACAGTATCTTCGCCGTATTTGGTATTGATAAAAGCACAGCAGGAAGCGAAGAATGCCTTCTTGGCTTCAAACTTTGCACGGTCATGGTCACGGATGATGTAATCCATCACAGCAGATTCCACCGTGCCGTGCATCGCGTCAAGATGGTAAAAGCCTTCGTACCCTTCGGTATGTTCCGGGCGCTCGGCCTCGGGGAGAAGCCCGTCCAGCTCCAGTGCGATTCGCAGGGCATTGAGCATTTTGTTTTTGGCACTGCCCGGATGGATGCTTTTCCCGTTAATCTGTACTCTTGCCGATGCCGCATTGAAGGTTTCATACTCAATGCCGCCGAGGGCTCCGCCGTCAACGGTATACGCGGCAGACGCCTCGAAGCCGGCAATATCAAAAAAGTCGACCCCACGGCCTACTTCTTCATCCGGCGTAAAGGCAATGCCGATTCTCCCGTGGGGAACTTCAGGATGGTTCAGCAGATACTCCGCCATGCACATGATTTCGGCCACGCCTGCCTTGTCATCCGCGCCGAGAAGGGTTGTCCCGTCCGTCACAATCAGCTCTTTGCCGGCATAGCCCGGCAGCTCGGGAAAATCTTCCGTCCGCATGACAATCTGCAGCTCTTCATTGAGGCAAATATCCTTGCCGTCATAATCGGGGATACAGCGTGCCTTTACATTTTCATCAGTGAGAGCGGGAGAAGTATCCATATGAGCTATGAATCCCAGAATCGGAACTTCTTTTGCAACGTTTGAGGGGATATAGCCATAGACATAGGCATGCTCTTCATCCAGGCGCACATCCTGGGCGCCTATTGCCTGCAGCTCATCTCTCAAAAGACGGGCAAGATTAAACTGTTTGGAGGTGCTGGGCACAGATTCAGCCTCCGCTGACTGCGTATCAATGGCAACATAGCGCAGAAACTTCTCTTTTACGCTTTCCATTCCTTCTCCTCCCGTCAGGCAAGCTTGATTTCGATGCAGGTGTTCTTCCCAAACACTTTTTCCATCTCTTCCTTATAGGTGGTGAAATAATCGGTAGGCATCAAAGCCTGCACACAGCCTGCAAAACCGCCGCCATGCACTCTCCATGCGCCTTTGCCTTCCAGGAGGACGCGGCTTAACTCAAGGCCTTCCTCAAGCTTCGTATCGCCGGTGGCACTCGTGACAATGTTATTGAGGAGCAGTTCGGAAGATCTGCCGGACTCATTCATCAGCTTCATATACGTCTCGCCGTCGCCCGCTATGAGAGCATCGCGCATTTTCGGCACTCTCTCATTCTCTCCGAAGAAGTGCATGGCACGGCGGACAGGTCTGTCCTCCTGGGACCATCCTTTGGCATAAAACTCTGCCGGGTCGACATCGGCAAGGACGCCTTTATCAAACAGGTTGGCAATATAAACCATATCGGCAGGGATACGGGCATATGAAGAGTCGAGCCCGGCATGGCTGCCGCCGGTATTCGTCAGGCACAGCGTCAGACCCATATCGTTAAAATCAGCAGTGATGGGTGTGATCTCATTGGTGCTGAAATCGACATACACACAATGGCCGAGCGAGCAGGCAAGCTGATCCATCAGGCCGCAGGGCTTACCGAAAAATCTGTTCTCCGCTTCTCTTGCCGCACGGGCTACGACAACCGGATCGACCTTGCCGTCGTTAAAAAGCTCACTGAGGATCTTGCCGATCAGGACGGAATAAGCCGCCGAGGAACTGAGACCGGACCCTGCCGGAAGGGTGCTGGTGATTTCGGCATCAAACCCGCCGATGTTGAGGCCCCACTCGCGGTAGGTTGCAAGCATGCCGCGTGCCAGGGACTTGCTGGTGCCGAACTCTGCGGGAACCGGGACAAGCTGGCTCAGTTTGATTTCAAAACGGTCATATCCGACGGAACTGATGTTGACGATATCCGTTCCGTTCTCTTCATAAACAGCTGTTAGGCCGAGAGCAACACCTGCTGCAAGAATTCTGCCTTTCTGGTGGTCGGTGTGGTTGCCGGCAAGCTCTGTTCTGCCGGGAGTAAAAATCATTTTTTTCATATGAAATTATACCTCATCTTCTGATTGTTCGCTGTTTTCTGACGAACTTCCTACAGATAACAGAATATACCTAATCGAGCCTAAAGTCAACCGCGCAGACGAAAAAGAACTGCAGATTTTCACCTGCAGTTCTTTATTTTGGTCGGGTTTATTCTTTTATGTCTTTGCTGTCTTCCGTCGTTTCCTGAAAGGAAACCGGAATTCTTTTCACAAGCAGCGCCGCGAGCAGGCCAATCAGAATCCCGGCTACGGTGCCGGAGAGAATCAGAAACGGGAGATAATACGCAATGGCATTTGTGCCAAGGAGAAGGCAGGCCATGGCAATCTGGCCAACGTTATGCAGCACACCACCTGTTACACTCACAGCAATGTGGCTGAACCGGCCGGTTTGCTTCAGAAGTACCATACCGACAAAACTCAGCACCGCACCGGCAAAGCTATAGAAAAAGCTTGCCAGATGGCCGAACAGGATGGAAACAAGGACCACGCGAAGCATCGAGATACCGAGCGCTTCCTTCCATCCGAACTGATAAAGGGCAAACACCACCACAATGTTGGCAAGGCCCATTTTGACGCCCGGAATCGGCACAAAAGACGGAATCTGGCTTTCAAGAAAAGACATGATCATGGCAAGCGCAATGGAAAGCGCCATGCCTGTCAGCTTTCTGGTTTTCATAAGGAATCCTCCTGAGCGTTCACCCGATATACAGATCGGCCTCTCCCGGAACCCCTTCAATTGAGACCACAACACGATTCGGGAGGCAGACAATGCTCTGGCCGGAATAACGGATTTTCCCCATATCGACGCAGATCTGATCGGGACAGAGCGCATCTTCCATCCAAGCGGTATGATCTTCAATGACAAGGGTATTCGTCCCGTTATTGAGGATATAGCGGCCGTCCTGCAGGAGAGAATACCGGGCTACTTCTTTGGAATTGACAGTGACAACTGCCCATCCTCCTTCTTGCTGCCGGAAGTGCGAAAAAGCGAACATCGCAGCAGAAAGAAGCAGGAAGAACAGAATCAGCAGGAGATCCCGGCGGAGTACTTTACGGTCAAAACTCATTTGAACCCAAGCAGCGCCATGGAAATGATTGCCGCTGCCAGCAGCTGAACCGGGAGCCCGCGAAATGCCTTCGGCACATAAAAATCGTCAACCTTTTCCCGCACACCGGCCAATACAAACAGTGTAAACAAATATCCGAGGCCGACGCCAAAGGCCGTCAGAATGGTTGCGGTGAGGGAGAGCCCGTCCGTGATAACGTTGACTGCCAGCCCAAAGACAGCGCTGTTGACCGCAAGAATCAGGAAATACGGCCCCAGAGGCTTCTTCAGAACAGCTTTGGCAAGCAGAGAAACCAGATAGGCTACACAAAGAATCAGCGCGGTAAAGCAGAGATTCTGCAAATAGAGCAGATTTGCAGGGGCAAGGAAAGCCGTGTGCACTGCCCGGAGCAAGGGCGCCGTAAGGAGCATAACAACCAGCACGCCGATGCCAAGGGCAGGAAGAGCTTTCTCCTTACGGGAAAGACCGAAAACAGGCGCAGCACCCATCAGCTTTTCCAGCGCGTAGTTGCCCGCCAGTGCACCGCCAATGATCAACAGAATCAAAGATTTTACAGTATAGGACTCCATCATGATTCACTCTCCTCTTCTTTTTCAGCATTCGGGAAGGAAGAACCGAACCATCCGGAGAAAGAATCGGACGAGAGTGCTTTTGCAGCAACTGCATTTAACGCAGCGGCAAGAAAAGCCCCGATCAGCAGCGCACCGCCGGGTTGGAGGAGCACATTGATTCGATAGTCCTTCAGAGAGGGAATTTCAATCCCGGCAAAGCTTGCGTTGCCAAAGACTTCGCGAATGACAGCAACGGCAAGCAGACTTGCGAGGAAAATGAACCCCAGCAGCAAAGCCTGACCGATTGCCTTTTCGGCCTTTTGCTCACAGCTGTCTGCCGCAGCGGCAACCAGCAGAAGATTAACGGATAGGGCAGAAACATAGACTCCGAGAATCTTGTAAATATCCGGAAACCAGGCATGGAAGAGCAACTCAAACACTGAAACAACCCCGGCACAGACAAGAAAGGCTGCGGGGAGGGTAAACTGCTGGGGGATGCAGCGCTTCAGAAGCGCCATGATCAACCCGGAAACCAGCAGCGCTGCCAACACAAGGCATCCCATGGCAAAGGCTGCACGGACGTCCACCGTAGAAGCATAGAGCGGACAAATCCCCAGAACAAGGATCAGAGCTGGATTTTCCGCTGCAAAGGCACGCAAAGATTTATGTTCCGTCATGATCAGATCCCTCCGTTCTCTTTGAGATCGTGAAAGGCTTCAAAGATGTCCCGGACTGCAGACTTCACGGCATTTGAAGTCATGGTAGCACCGGTGATCAGCGTTTCATCCCCGGTAAAGGTGCTCTCTGTGAGACCCTGGAAACCTTCTTTGTAAGAGGCTTCATCCAGCGTGTAATTGGAGAAGTAGTCCTTTTCGAGGATCAGCTCATCGGCATTCATTTTCACGATTGCGCCGTTTTCATCCAGCACATAGCGTGTGACAATTGCCATATCACCAAAGCCAAAAGTACGGGAAGTGAAGCCATAATAGGTATTACCGCCGGAGAGAAGCTTGTAAGCACCCGTCACGGAATTAAAGGTGTTGAGAGAAAGCTCGGTGAGCTCCATATCGTCTCCCGTCAGCTTTTTGAATGCCCGGGTATCTTTTTTCAGGAAGTCAGCAGCAGAAGCTTCGGCATCTGCCTTTGCCTGCTCCAGAGCTTCTGCAGGAGCAGAATCGGTAATGTCACGACCCTTGGTATCGTAAGCTTTGACCACGCCGAAGGCATTGACCGTAATCAGATAGAGATCATCTCCTTCGCCGGCAAAGTACGCCATACCGGTATCGATGGTGGATTTCATTGCAGAACTGAGAAGCGCACCGGTGGGTTGTGTTTCTTCCGCCTGAACAACACCGGCATTATTGGCAATCCCCGGGAAGACGAGGGGAAGGACTTCCGTTAGGGCTTGAACAGGATCTTTATATCCCTCAGCCACAAGGCCGTTCTCCGTCAGAGCCAGGAAGCCGTCAGCAATTGCGCGTTTGAATGCAGAAGAAGAATACGTAACCCCGGCAACAATGCTGACATCGGAAAGAGCAGAATCCTGGCCGATATAGGTGAGCGGATAGTCATCAACACCCATATCCTTGGTATCAGCATAAGCATCTACCTGAGCGTTCAGAATCTTTCCGTCGGGATCAACCGCAAAGGAGAGATCAATCGGGTCGCCGGTAAAGCCTTCGGTTGTGGAAAGCTGAACGGCATAACCGCCGTTTTCCGCAATGGCATGGATATACCGCACAGTAGACGGAATATTTGCCAAGGAAGAATTATCAGGAACGGTATAGTCATACAGCAGCTCGAATCCTGGCGCATCGGGCAGAAGCTTGAAAAGAGGAGCCAGAAGAGCAGCGTTGTCATTCCATTCAATGATGGGGGCAGTATAAGAGTTGATGCCGAAAAGAATGCAGAAAAAAACGGCTACAATCAGAACCAGGGTCAAAAGGCCCTTCGTCAGACCATTGTTTTTAACTTCCATATCAGACACCTCCCAGCGGCTTGTTGCGCGTAAGCTTTTCAATCCACGGAGTGAGGATGTTCATCAACAGGATTGAGAAGGAAACGCCTTCTGGATAGGAGAACACGAAACGGATCGCCACTGTGATGAGACCGCAGCCGAGAGCAAACAGCATCCGCCCACCGGCATGAATCGGTGTTGTGACATAATCCGTCGCCATAAACACTGCCCCCAGAACAAGGCCTCCGGAGAGGATCTCGTACAGGGCGAGATTCAGGCTGCCCGTAATCAGCCAGGAACAAACAAACACCGTGCATACGAAGATGGCAGGGATGTACCATTTGATCACCTTGCGGGCAACCAGATAAACATAGCCGACCAGGAGCGCGAGAATGCACGTTTCGCCAATGGTACCGCCACGCAGGCCGAGGAACATATCTTTCAGTGCGGGGAGAGCATCGGTGCTTTTCTGGGCAATCAGTTCCAGCGGGGTTGCGGAACTGACGGCATCTGCTGCCGCACGAAAGACAGGATTGGCCCCGCCTGCGACAGAGGAGAAGGCAAGAAGCAGAAACACACGGGCAGTAATGGCAGGGTTGGCAAAGTTGTTGCCCATGCCTCCAAACAGGCATTTTACCACAATGATAGCAAAACAAGCCCCGAGCGCACACTGCCAGAGCGCAACATTGGTGCTGAGATTCAGTGCAAGGAGAAGCCCCGTCACCACAGCACTGAGATCGCCGAGCGTCTGTTCTTTTCCGATAACGGAATTGAACACAAACTCGGAAATGACCGCAGAAGCCACACACACCACGATCATCCAAAGGGCATAAGTGCCAAACAGGACAACGGAAGCAATGGCTGCAGGAACCAGTGCAAGAATCACATCAGCCATAATCAGGCGGCTGGAAGAACCACTGTGGATATGCGGAGAAGCTGAAGAGATCAGATTCACTTCCATATCACTTCCCTCCTTCTTTCTTTGCGGCATTGTACTTCCGGATGAAGCCTCTGGCCGCGGTATTGTTTTCCGCCAGCGGCCTGTGAGCCGGGCAGACAAAGGAGCAGCATCCGCATTCCATGCAAAGGGAGACCTGCTCTCGGGTCAGAATTTCTGCACGGCGATCCTCGTCATCAATTTCCATCGCGTGGGAGAACTCCGTCGGATTCAGATTCAGGGGGCAGGCTTCGACGCATCTTCCGCAGTGAATGCAGGGAGCGGCCGGCTTCTTTTTGCTGTCCTCTTCGCCAAAAGCTAGAATGGCATTGGTTGCCTTGAGGACAGGGGCGTTCAGATCCGTCACCGTTTTGCCCATCATCGCGCCGCCGTAGATGATTTTACGTGGGGAATTCTTCAACCCGCCGCACTGTTCAAAAACGTAGGAAATCGGCGTTCCGATCGGGAACTCGATATTTTTCGGCTCGGAAACGGCAGAACCGTCCACCGTAATGCTGCGGCTGACAAGAGGCGTCCCGTCGGTAAAATAGCGGCCGACCATGGCAAGGCTTGTAACATTGATGATGATTACGCCGAGAGATGCAAGACGCTGTCCGGGTCCGACAACTTTGCCGGTGGCATTGTAGAGCAGAACCTGCTTGGCCCCCTGGGGATAGACGCTTTCCAGCGGCATCACGCGCACGGTGTTGTCTTCGGCAAAGAACTGTGTCAGATGCTCAATGGCATCCGGCTTATTCTTTTCGATGCCGATGATGAACTCCTCGGAATGGAGATATTCCTTCAGAAGCTCGATGCCTTTTTTAATCCAGTCGGCATGCTCGAGCATCATGCGGTGGTCACTTGTGATAAAGGGCTCACACTCTGCCCCATTGACAAGCACTGTGGGGATTGGATTTTTCCGAATTGCGTCCAGCTTGGCCCATACCGGGAATGCTGCGCCGCCAAGACCGACCACGCCGGAATCATTCACAGCCTGAAGAAAGCCGTCAAGATCACTGACAACGGGAGGCGCGAGGTTGGGGTCGCGTTCCATTTTCCCGTCAGACTGAATGCGGATCGCCTCAGCGGCACGACCGGTCAGTTTATACGGTTCAATGGCTGTTACGGTACCGGATACCGTTGCATGCAGCGGAACTGAATTTCTGCCGCCTGCCTTGGCAATCACCTGCCCGACTTTCACCGTATCTCCGACTGAGACAACAGGCACACATGCATCTCCGGACTGCATGTTTGTGGGAATGAGCACTTCCGGAGGTGGCGGTGCAACAACAGATGCGAGTGCAGCTGTATTTTTATGATGCGGAACTTTTACAGCTGAGATTTTTTTGGTAAATAAAGCCATGGATGAATCCCTGCTTTCCTGTTAATAATAAGGAACTGTATCTATAGAATCTTTGTATACGAAAAACCTATTCTTTTACGATGAGTTTGGAAAATCCTTCCGTCATTCGCTGTTCTCCATCCGGGAAGAACCAGCATACCTCAACCCCGTCCAGCGAATCCACCAGGCTGCGACTCTGCTCGTAATCCATACAGAATAACGCCGTGGAGAGGGCATCAGCAAGGCCGCTGTCTTTTGTGATGACCGTCAGTGCACTGAAAGTTGCAGCCGGATAAAGCGTATCCGGGTCGATGATGTGATGCCAGCGTTTTCCTTCCGCCACAAAAAACCGCTCATAGACGCCGGAACTGACGCATGCCGTGTCGGAAATATAGATCTGCATGGCAAAAGCACCGTCAGGATCAGACGGATTGCGAATGCCGGTCTTCCAGCCGGTACCGTCCGGGCGGGACCCGATGATGCGGATATTCCCCCCGATGTTGAGCACATAGCCAAGAGCACCTTTCTCCTCGAGCATACGGGCTGCCATTTCTGTGGCATAGCCCTTCCCCAGTGCTCCGACATCTATGGATGCTTCCGGGTCAGAAATACGCACAGTTTTCTTCTCCGGGTCGATCTCCAGCAGATCAATCGACGTATGGGCAGAAGCTGCGTACAGAGCCTCTTCTGTCGGAATTCTGGCCTTGGAGGGGGACTCGGACGCTTCCTCCCGGCATTCATGCCACAAACGCAGGACAGCACCGAGCATCACATTCATTTCTCCGTGTGTCAAATTCTCCATCTCTTTGGCATACAGGAGAAAATCGATCAGCTTTTCGTCAACAGGAAGGGCTTCCCCCCCTGCCTTTTTGTTCAGTGTGCAGAGGTTGTTGATGCCTGCATATTCGTGGTAAATATCAAAAAGACGGTGATATTCTTCCAGCAGAAGTGATGTTTCGGCAGAACGGTCGTCAAACCGTTCTGCCGAATCGCCAGAATAATCATAGATGTAGGAGACCGTATCAAAATAGGTAAAATAAACCTTCCCTTTCGGCTCAATGGGTTTGGTTTCCTGAACCTGACTGCCGCAGCCCGCCAGAAGGAGCGCAGCCGCCATCATCAGGATAAAGAAACGAAACCATCTGCCGGAATGAATTGAAACCATCTCCTGTTTTTATTGATGATAAGTTCAGCGTGCGTAGCCGATTGCCTTGACAAGGACGTCGGTCATACCGTCGATGCTGATGGAAACGGAAGCAAGCAGCGTTTCATCTGCAAAGACCTGGTGGCCTTCTTCGTTGACAACCGTCTCAACGCCGGCGAGCTCTTCAGCCGTCTTGCCGTTGGCATAGGCTTCAAAGTTGGCAGCCTGCTGATACCACTCGAGAGTAGCATCGGAGAACTTGACCATGTTATAGTCTTCCTTCAGCTCACGCTTTGTGCCGCGGAAGGTAATGTCGCCAATCTCGCCGTCAATATCAATGACGATCTGAGGCTGGATAGCATCCTGGAGGTTTGCGAGAACTTTGCCGTCAGCATCCACAACAGCAGCAGCAAAATCGGTGTACATCTTGACAACACCGTCAGCATCGTCGGTTGCGGCAACAGACTCGGTGGCTTCCGTGTTGCAGGCGAGACCGAAGGTTACATCACCGTTGGCAGTGAAGGTAACAGCCTGATCGTCAGCACATGCCTTGGCAACAGCCTGCTGCATGTCAGCAACAGAAATAGAAACAGAAGCGTGGAGCGTCTCATCGACAAAAACGGTGTGGCCTTCATCGTTGAGAACAGTTTCAGTGGCGAGGACTTCGTCAGCCGTCTTACCGACGCAGAACTCCTCGAAGTTGGCAGCCTGCTGATACCACTCGAGAGTAGCATCGGAGAACTTGACCATGTTGTAGTCTTCCTTCAGCTCGACTTTGGAGAGGAATTCCTTCTCTGCGTCGACTTCGCCGTCGGTAACATCCATCTTGCTCTGTGCGCAGTCAATCCGGCAGGCAGCAATCTTGCCGTCCTTGTCGAGAACAACGGCAGCAACCGTTGCATCAACCTGTGCATTGTTGGTATCGGAAGAATCCGTGCTGACAACAACACCCATACCAAGAGTGTACTCTTCTCCGGAAGCAGACCATGCACCCATGACGAGCATCATGCAGAGAAGAAGCGTGATTGCGAGAATTTTTTTCATTTTGTTTTCTCCTATAAGTGTATTTGATCCAATGGATTTGGTCATTGTCATAGTATCATCAAACCGCAGGAATGTCAATCAGCATCTTGTATGAAAGTGATGATTTTCAGGAAAGAAAAGCAACCAAGTTATGCATAATTTACTGTGGTTAGCAGCATCAATCTTGCTATATGAAAAGGCTCTACTACTCCTGTTTTTTCTGCTGCGGAGCCGTCTGAACAGCCTGCCCGCCGAGGCCGAATTCCTGTTGTGCGGTAGCAGTTTCTCTGTTGATCATTTTGGTTAAAACGTCAATTTCGGTCTCAATTGAAACAGCATCGGATTTATAGAGTTCATCAAGCTGATGTTTGAATCCGTCGACCACCGTATCCATGGCGATTTCAATGGAGCGCATGCTCTGGTTGATGTTTTTTCCGTCAATATTGGTCTTTTCAAGATTTGCATACGACTCCAGCAGCTTCAGCGTTGTCGGCAGGAAGTAACTCATAAACCGGTCGATTTTTCCGCGTTTTTCCGGCTGCTGCTCAACCGCCCGGAAAATCTCCCTGGTGATGGACTCGATCTGCGAAATCTTTTCCGTCATTGCGGCATCGGGAATTCTGTCATTCAGGTCTCTGATTTTGGCAAGAATCTGGTCATAAGCCTCCGCATTTTGCTTCACAGCTTCTTTTTTCGAAGCCTCGCGCGTCTTCTTCATTGCGGCTTCCCTCGCCCTGGCCAACTCCTCATCTGCCCGGCTGCTCATAAAGATATAGCCGAGTTCCTTGTTAATGTAAGCAGCCTCACCGAAGTAGCCCTTCTCAATCATTTTCTGCAGATCCCGTTCTGCCTGCTTCCGGCTTACGCCGACTTTTTTGGCGACCGTTTCAATCTCCATCGCTTCGTTCGGCCCAATGATGGCAAGATAAGCCGTGTACCGCTGCATTGCGCGCTTCGTCAGAATGCCGCTTGCAAGCATACATCCGCCACCGAGAAGTGAAGCCACTGCTGTGGCCATGGAATAAACCGATCCGCTCGGTGCAGCCACGTTGATTCCCCAAAAAACAGCTGCAACCATAATGAACGCGCCTGCAATGGTCAGCACCCAGGATGTCGTCTTATCCTCCTTTGGTGACTGCAGAAAAGACCGGATTGCCTGCTTTGCTTTCTGTGAGGTCTCCTTCTGCTGAACCTTCTTTTTCATACGCTCCAGCTCTTCCTGCTGCTGCCGAAGCTCCTCTTCTCTGGAAAGAGACGGGGCTTCCCTCCGCTGCGAGCGCGGGATATCAGAGGAAAACAGCTTCCGGATCAGGAGGAAAAGCGCAATCGGCCACCCGCCTCCGGCAAACAGGAGAATGATAATAAACCAGGAGAAAAACTCCGTTTTTTGATTGTGTTTGTTATTTCTGTTGTCCATAGACCGCACACCTGCTCATAAAAATAATTGAAAGTATTATACTCTATTTCTGCCGTTTCCGTCAACACAATCGCAACAAGACTCACCGAAAAAACAATTTTCTGAACTTTCTGTACAGAAATTCAGAGATCGATTTGTTTTTCACACTTATTTAGCACTTTTTACGATTTTTATGTGAATTAGCATTTACAAACCACACTGCCTTTGTTAAAATAGACAAAACTGCTGTTTCTCTCACCTGCAGTTCTCTTAAATCTCTGAAAGGAGTGAGGTTCGTGAAAAACACGTTTCGCGGCGGTGTACATCCGATCAGCCACAAGGAGCTGACACGCGATGTCCCGCTGCGTGTCCTGAATGCGAAAGGTGAAATGGTTTTCCCCCTTTTGCAGCATATCGGCAAACCCGCTAAACCTCTCGTAAAAAAGGGGGATGAAGTTCTCGCCGGCCAGAAAATCGGAGAAGCCGATGGTTTGATTTCCGCGCATGTCATCTCTTCCTGCTCGGGTAAAGTGAAGGCTGTGGAAAAACGCCGTGTACAGAACGGACAGATGGTTGAATGCATTGTCGTCGACAATGACGGGCAGTATTCCCGCATGGAAGGCATCGGAGTAAGGCAGGATATTTCTTCTCTCAGCAAAGAAGAAATTCTCCGGAGAATCCGGGAGGCCGGGATTGTTGGCCTGGGCGGGGCAGGATTCCCCACCCATGTAAAGCTTTCTCCCAAAAATCCCGATGCTATCCGTTATGTCATTGCCAACGGTTCGGAATGTGAGCCTTATCTCACCGGGACGGATCAGCTGATGCGCTCCCAGGCAGACTCCATTGCAGAAGGCCTTTCTCTAATGCTCCGCCTGTTTCCGAACGCTGAAGGCGTTATCGTGATTGAAGACAACAAGCCCGAAGCCATTGAAGCCATGCGGAAGGCTTCGGCTGGGAATGATAAACTCTCTGTGCTCGCAGCCAAAGCAAAATACGGCCAGGGCGGGGAAAAAATGCTGATTGAAACCGTCGCCGGGATCAATTATCCCTCCTCCATGCTTCCGGCAGAGGTCGGATGCATTGTGCAGAATGCCTGCACCATTTATGCCATTGACCGTGCTGTCGCCTATCTGGAACCGTTGTTCACCCATACGTTCACCTTAACGGGGGATGCCGTGAAAACCCCGGGTAACTTTATCGTGCGGGATGGGATGAGCTTTTCTGAATTGATCGAAGCAGCCGGCGGCCTTAAAGAAGGCGCGGTTGTAAAAAAAGCCATCGTCGGCGGGCCGATTATGGGCATCGCGATTCCGAACCTCGATGTGCCGATTCAGAAAACAAGCAGCGGCGTCGCCCTCGTGACAGTGGATCAAAGCGAGGTTGCAGCGTCTATCATGACGTCGTGCCTGCGGTGCGGAAGGTGCACAACAGTATGCCCGGTGGGGCTTCTACCGCAAATGCTGGCTGATGCCGTGCAGGCAGGAGATCTGGAGCGCTATGAAAAGAAGCTCTACGGGCTTGAGTGTATCCAGTGCGGCTGCTGCAGCTATATCTGCCCGGCCAAGCGGCCTTTAACACAGACCTTTATGCGGACGAAAGCAGAAATACTTGCGCAGAAGCGCGCGGCAGTGGGAGGGAAGAAATGAATCAAACATTGAATATCTCGCCCGTGCCTCATGTAAGGGACAGATGGACGACTATGTTTATCATGCGGGCCGTCATTCTTTCCATGCTCCCGGCAACCATTGTAGGCATCGCCATCAACGGATTCCACGCTTTTCTGGTTGCGGCTTGTTCGGTGGTCGCAGCCGTGTTGACGGAATTACTCTTTGACCGCTTTGCCAAAAAACCGGACACCTGGAAGGACGGCAGCGCAGTTATCACCGGATTGATGCTGGCTTTGACTCTCTCCCCCAGCGTTCCTCTGTTTCTTCCGATCCTTGGCTCGGTATTTGCAATTCTGATTGTGAAATGCTGTTTCGGTGGTCTCGGAAAAAATTTTGTGAACCCCGCTCTTGCAGCAAGGTGCTTCCTGCTGATCTCATTCGGCACCCTCATGACGACTTATACAGTTGACGGCGTTTCCTCCGCCACCCCGGTGGCAATGCTGATGCAGGGCAAAGCCGTCAACATTACGAAAATGTTCCTCGGTGTGCCGAATGACGTAATCGGCAGTTCCACTGCCTGCATGCTCCTCGGCGGGCTTGTTCTGTGGGCTATGGATATCATTCACGGTGAAATCTGCTTTTCCGTTCTGATCTCCTTTACCGTTTTTATGGGGCTCTTCGGCGGTCAGGGATTTGACCCAAAATATTTGTTGGCTCATATCTGCGGCGGCGGTGTCGTCATGGGAGCATTCTTTATGGCATCTGATTATGCCACATCTCCGGTCAGCAAGCTCGGGCAAATGGTCTATGGCATCATCATCGGTGTGCTTGGCGGGCTTTTCCGCGTCAAAAGCGGCGCATCCGACTCTTTCAGTTATTCCATTATCATCGGTAACCTGTTTGTGCCCCTGATTGATATGTTCATCTACCCGAAGCCATTTGCCTATACCAGAAAGGCAATTGCAATGCGCAGCGGAGAAGCCGGAGCAAAGAAATCCCTGAAAGACAGCATCCCGAAGCCTGTTGTGGTGCTGACGGTGATTGCACTCATCTCGGGCATTGCTCTCAGCGGCGTCTACGCTATGACGAAGGACACCATTGAAGCACAGAAACGGGCTGCCAAAGCTGCCTCCTACCGTTCCGTTCTACCGGATGCGGCTTCCTTTGAATTTGATGATGCTGTTGAAGAAGCACTGGCAGATCTCGACGGAGACATTTACGGCACGAACTTCGGCCGTGCCATGATCCGGGAGGTCGTCATCGGAAAAGATGACACCGGATCTATCATCGGTCATGCAATCAGCGTAACAAGTGGAGACGGTTTTGACGGTGACATCACGCTTTCCGTCGGCATTGACAGCAACGGGACGGTTACCGGTATCTCCTTTACTGAGCTCAACGAAACCCCCGGCATGGGTATGCGAGCCGGCGAACCCGCCTTTAAAGACCAGTTCAGTGGGAAAACCGTGACGCAGTTTATTCTGAACAAAACCGGCGGTTCTACGGCTGAAAATGAAATCGACTCCGTATCCGGCGCGTCCACCACATCCGGGGCAGTCGTCAATGCTGTTAACGCAGCGCTTGACTTCTATTATTCTGTTGTGAAGGGAGCGATGTGAAGATGAATAAATATCTGGAACGTCTCTATAACGGTATTGTCAAAGAAAATCCGACCATGATTCTGATGCTCGGCATGTGCCCGACGCTTGCCGTTTCAACCCGCGCCATCAATGGCATCGGCATGGGGCTTTCTACCACAGCCGTTCTGATTCTCTCCAATATTGTTATTTCCATCCTGCGCAAAGCGATCCCGGACGAAGTCCGTCTTCCGGCTTACATCGTGATTGTGGCCTCTCTCGTCACGGTAGCAGAACTGCTGATTGAAGCTTATCTTCCCTCGCTTTACGAAGCCCTCGGCATTTATATCCCACTGATCGTCGTCAACTGCATTATCCTCGGCCGCGCGGAAGCTTATGCCAACAAAAATGAACCCGGCGTTTCCGCCATGGATGGTCTGGGGATGGGCCTTGGCTTCACCATTTCTCTTACCATTGCGGGCTCCATCCGTGAGCTCATCGGCAACGGAACGCTGTTCGGAGCTCAGATTCTGCCGGAGAGCATTCCGCCCATCGGCATCTTTGTTCAGCCTCCGGGAGCATTCCTCGTCATTGCCTTTATCATCACAATTATGAATGCCATTGGTATCAAAACCCGGCAGAAAAAGCTTGTGGAAAGCGGATGTGACGGCTGCTGCAGTAATTGTGCTTCCCCATGTGAAAAAGAGGAAGGAGACGCTGAGAAATGAAAAGCCTGATTCTTATCGTGATCACAAGCGCGTTGATCAACAATGTTGTTCTCAATCAGTTCCTCGGCATCTGTTCCTTCCTCGGCGTTTCCAAGCAAATCAAGGCTTCTGCCAGCCTGGGTGTAGCCGTTATCTTCGTCATCACAATCGCTTCTGCCGTTGCAAACCTTTTGTATGACTATATTCTCGCCCCTCTCGGAATGGACTTTATGAAGACCATCGTCTTCATCCTTGTTATCGCAGCTCTCGTTCAGATCGTCGAGATGTTCCTGAAGAAAACCTCTCCTGCCATTTACAAGGCACTTGGGATCTATCTCCCGCTGATCACCACAAACTGCGCCGTACTCGGTGTTGCGCTGACAAATGTGCAGGATGGATATAACTTTATCCAGAGCGTTCTCAGCGGGTTCGGAACGGCAGTCGGTTATACCATTGCCATTGTTCTCCTCGCCAGCATCCGCTCCAGAATCCACGAGGAGGACATTCCCGCCCCTCTTCGCGGCGCTCCAATTGTGTTGATTTCCGCGGCATTGATGTCCATCGCTTTCATGGGCTTCTCAAGTCTGAAATTCTGATAGGAGGAGCTTTATGATCATATTACTCACTACTCTGGTTATCACCATTATCGGTATTATTGTAGGGTATGGGCTCGTCTATACAGGGAAAAAATTCCACGTGGAAGTAGATGAGCGTGAGACAGCCGTGCGTGAATGCCTCCCGGGCAACAACTGCGGTGCATGCGGCTTTGCAGGTTGCGATGCCATGGCTGCGGCAATCGTTTCCGGCCAAGCGCCCGTAAACGGCTGCCCTGTGGGGGGTGCACCGGTAGCGGCAAAAGTCGCTGCCATCATGGGCACTACCGCAGAGGATGTAGAGCGGAAGGTTGCATTCGTACAGTGCAAAGGAGACTGCGACGTCACCCACAATCAGGGCAACTACGTCGGCATTCAGGACTGCCGCAGCGCCGTATTCGCAGGGATCCCTGTGACGGAATGCAGCTTTGGCTGCCTGGGATTCGGCTCCTGCGTGGCTGCCTGCCCTCATGACGCCATCCACGTAATCAACGGAGTCGCAGTTGTACACCGCATGAAATGCGTCGGCTGCGGCCTATGCGCAAAGGCATGCCCTCGCAGCCTGATTGACCTTGTCCCAGAGAGCAAACATGTTTCGGTGCAGTGCTCCAGCAGGGACAAAGGGCCACTGGTCAAGAAAGTTTGCACGGCCGGGTGCATCGGATGCGCGATGTGCGTCAGGCAATGCGAGCACGATGCCATCCACGTGACCGATAACCTCGCCCGCGTCACCTATGAAAACTGTGTGCAATGCGGCAAATGCGCCGAAAAATGCCCCTCCAAGGTTATTACCCTTCCGCTCGGTTTTAAAAAACCGGAAGCTTCCACTTAAGGGGGAAATGGACGATGGAAAAAATCAAACTGAACAAAATAATCGTTGCAGTTCTTCTGCTTGTCCTGGCGATTGGCTTTATGAGCGGCCTTGCAGGCGGAGACATGATGTATCATCTGAAAAACCGCGGTGCTCTCGGTCCACTCACACGATCGGACATTGCCTATCAAGACCTTGAGGCTCCGGAGGCAACAAGCAACGACGGCACTGTCAATGCGCAGGACTGGGCAGAATCTTATCCGTATATCGTGGCTTCCATGCGTGCCAACGATAAAAACAGCTATGTAACCGATTATCTGGAGCAGGATCCGTATCTAACCAACATTTACGAGGGGTATGGATTTGCCAAGGACTACGGCAGTGCCCGCGGCCATGAGTATACCCTTGCAGATGTTGCCAAGACCCAGCGCCCGCATCCGAAAGCAAACTGCCTGACCTGCAAAACTCCCAACTTTGCAAAACTGGTGAATGACCAGGGTGTCGGCATCTACTCCATGCCCTTTGATGAAGTGCTCGGAATGATGGAGGAAAACATCAGCTGCTATACCTGCCATGCCAACGATGCCGGCAGCAACGGAAAGCTCACCGTCACCCATTCCTATGCCATCAAAGCGCTCGGCAACACCATTGAAGAAATCGATCCTGCCACAATGTCCTGCGGCCAGTGCCATATCGAATATTACTTCACCCGCGAAGACAGCGAGACCATGATGCCATATCATGATATTGCAAGCATGAACCCCGCAGAGATTCTTGCCTATTACGATTCTTTCGACTTCTACGACTGGATTCAGGAAGCTACAGGCACAAAAATGCTGAAAGCACAGCATCCGGAATTTGAGACCTTCCTTCAGGGCAAGCATGCCGCTTTGCTGAACTGTGCGGACTGCCACATGGCGATTGAGCAGGCAGATGACGGAACAATCTACCACAGCCATTATCTTGCAAGCCCTCTGGAGAATGAAACTCTCCTCTCCACCTGTGCAACCTGCCACGGCGACACTGACATGGTGAATATGGTGCACCGCCTTCAGAGCCGTGTCACGGCGCGGGAAACTGCTGTAGGGAACAAACTTTCCACCCTCAAGGATACGCTGGCAGCAGCTATTTCGGAAGGAAAGATGAATGAAGAGGAGCTTGATGCCGTGCGCAAGCTGCACCGGGAAGCACAGTGGTTCTTCGATTTCTGTTATGTGGAAAATTCTGAAGGTGCCCACAACTCCGATCTCGCTTTCTCCTGTCTGGATACCTCGGAGGCAAAAATTGCAGAAGCGATGGCTCTCCTCGGCGCATAAAGGATCGTATTCAGTTGCCAAACACCCCCTTTTTTGTGTTTTAGCCTCATAGAACACGAAACAAATCAGATCTCTTTCGGCAGAAGAGAATAGGTTTCTCTGTTCTCTTCTGTTATTTTTCTCAGAAAGGAGGGCTGCCATGTCTTCCATTAAAAAGATCTGGAAGTTTCTCTCTTCCATGCGTTTTGCCATTTTGCTGCTTGTCATTCTGGCAGGGGCCTGTTCTGCTGCAAGCTTTATCACACAAGGCCAGTCTTACACCTGGTATGCACAACACTATTCCGAACGCACTGCCGCCCTGATTTTGGCACTGCATCTGGATGACGCGTTTCACAGCTGGTGGTTTCTACTGATTGCGCTTTTCCTCTGCCTCAATCTGCTGTTTTGCAATATCATCCGCTTCCCGCAGATCCGGCAGCGGGTAAAGGCCCAGTCCTCCCCTCCGAAGAACAGCACCGCTGCATTTTCAGCACAGGATATCACAGACCCCGACGCAGTGTTTCAGCACCTCCATATGTCCCCTTCCCGGGGATCGGACGAAAACGGCTGTGAAGTGCTCTATGCTTCCAAAAACAGCATCGGCCTGTGGGGTGCCTGGGTTTGCCATCTCGGGATTCTGTTTCTGATTGCGGGCTTCAGCCTCGGTCAGATCACGCAGCAGCAGGCAAGCGTTTACGGTATTGCGGGGCAGACAAAACCTGTTGGAGACACCGGCCTCATCCTCACCATTGATGATTTCCGGATCGGTCTTCGGGAAGATGACACGGTGGAGCAATACACAGCCGACCTCACCGTCGGCGATCCTGCAAAGGGAACCGTACAGAGTGCAACTGTCAGCGTTAACCATCCTGCAACGCTTTTGGGATGGAAGTTTTATCAGAATTCCACCGGATGGGCAGAGCAGATAACCGTGACAGAAAACGGAGAACCTCTTCAGGCTGAACTGCTTTGTGCCGGAGAATATCTGCGCATTTCCGATAAACCAGACCTCGTCATTTACTTCAACGCTTTTTATCCGGACTACGTTTTTGTTCCGGGCAGCGGCCCCAAGACCGTATCCGGTCATCTCAACAACCCGGCAACGCTCTATACCGTCTATTATCAGGATCAGATTCTGGGGATGAATGTGCTCATAGGAGAAGAAGAGCTGACGATTGATGAGTATACCGTAATCTTTTCTGAACCCCGGAACTATACCCTGATTCAGGCCAAAAAGGATTCCTTTACCTGGCTTGCGTTTCTCGGTGGCTTCGTAACCGTGATCGGGCTTTTGCTTGCTTTCTATGTTCAGCCGGCCAAAGTATGGGCCATAAAGGAAGGATCCGGCTCCTGGGCTGTCCACGGCAGCGCAAAAAGCGGGATCCTCTTTCAGGAAAAATTCCTGGCTGCCGCCCGTGCCGGCGGAGCCGGAAAGGAGATTAACCATGCTGCAGATTGAAAACACGCTTTCTACCATCGTTATGCTTCTCTACTTTGCCGCAATGATCCTTTACTTCTTATTTATTGCCTTCAAACGCGATTCCTTTTCCAGAGTGGCAATTCTGCTTCAGATTATCGGTTTTGTCCTCCACACAATCGCGCTGATCTGTAGAGGCATCGGAGCCGGTCGACTCCCGCTTACCAACCAGTATGAATTTGCAACCTCATTTGCCTGGGGGCTCTGCCTCGTCAGCCTTATTTTTGTGCTGCGATTTCATTTTCCGGTGCTCGGCGCTTTTGCCGCCCCGCTGGTTTTCGTCATCATCGGCTACGCAGCCATGCAGAGCAAAGAGGTGCATGAGCTGATGCCGGCGCTGCGCAGCAACTGGCTGGGTTTTCATGTTTCAACGGCAATCATTGCTTACGGTTCTTTCGGTGTTTCCTTTGTGCTGTCCATCATCTTTCTCCTGCGTGACCGTATGAAAGAAAAGGGTTTTTTAGATCAGCATATTCCAAACCGGGAAAAGCTGGACGTCATCAGTTACCGCAGCGTTTCTCTCGGGCTTCTGTTTCTGACCTTCACCATCGTCACCGGTGCCATCTGGGCAGAACGAGCGTGGGGAAGCTACTGGTCCTGGGATCCGAAGGAAACCTGGTCTCTTGTCACATGGCTTGTCTATGCAGCTTACCTGCATCTTCGCCTTCGACGCGGCTGGCAGGGGAAGTCCGCCGCCATCTTTGCCGTGGTGGGTTTTGTCTGCGTAATGTTTACCTATCTCGGCGTCAACACCTTCCTCCCCGGGATCCACAGCTACGCCTGAATTATCTTCCTTAACCTAACAAACAGCAGAGCTGTCACCCTCCATTGGGCTTCAACTCTGCTGTTTTGCTATTCTTTACTGGTCAGCCTTCTCATACTTGATTGCAATATCGGATCGAATTCGAGGTAAATAGTCGTCTCGCGAGCAGGTTACATCACACAAAGAACGACATTAAATAAACTTATCTATTGCCTCGTTGAGCTCCTTCAGGCTTTCTTCGCTTCCGCTGTCGGCATCTGTGATGCAGTGCTCAATATGGTCTTTGATAATGATTTTTGCTGTGCTGTTTAAGGCTGAGCGCACCGCGGCAAGCTGAATCAAAACTTCCGTGCAATCCCGCCCCTCTTCTACCATCCGTTTCACATGCTCCAGATGGCCGATTGCTCTTGCCAGGCGATTGACAACAACCTTGGTTTGCGTATGTACATGGGCATGGGTATGCTCATGCGCTGATCCCTCTTCCCCATGGATCACCGTGTGGCTGTGGATCACTCCATCCCCATGATCATGATAATAGATTTCCTCGTCGTGCATATCTTCTGCCTTCCCAATTTTTATCTCTTTTTGTTATAATACCATGTTTTATGGATTTTCGGAACCCCCCGGAGGGGATTATTCGAAAGGACGTTTCGTCATTGTTTTTATTTTGCAATCAAATTCTTTTAATTAAGAAAATTTAATTGCAATTTTATTACATTTGGTGTATAGTATCGTTGTTTCAGAATAAGTTTTCTGCGTTTCATACGATTACCGGGTAAAAAAGCTCGGTCGGAATCGTATTCCATACCCGGGAGGAGTTCATTCATGTTTCCTAAAAAAACACTTTCACTGCTTCTGACTGTGGCGCTCTGCCTTTCCATGGTGCAGGCTTCTGCTTTTGCAATAACCAGCGATACAACCGATTCTGACACCGGGGCAGCGCTGATGCCGAACGGCATTCAGCTCACGATTCCACAGTCTACCGAGGCAACGGATAAGTCATCTCCGGAGCCGACTGCCACTCCGAATTCGGAACCGACTGTCGAATCAGCTCCCGAGGTAACTACCGCCCAAAGCCCGGAACCAACCACAGCCCCTAGCCCGGAACCAACTGCGGCACCAAGCCCGAACCCGACTGTTATCCCGGCTCAGGAACCTGTTGTCCAGGCTGCCGAGCCCACTGCTAAGTCAATCAAGGAGGGAACTCCCGAACCTTCGTCTACCCCTGCCCCTCTCCCTACGGCTGAGATTCTGGCAGAGTCAGACGGCATGACCGTATACGCTGTTGTAAAGGTTCTCTTCTCCTGTGAGCAATCGGAAGACCTTTCCGGGCTTCAGATCTATGACTCGAACTGGCAGCCGGTAAGCCCTTATACGGACCCTTCAACCTTGCAGCCTGTCTACGGCACCTATTACCTTGCGCCGGGCATCTATGCCTATTCTTTCCGGGATGAAAGCGGTAAATTTGAAGCAATTGAGTATACCCCTTTCCTGGTGGAATGGGACAAACCGGAACGGAAGGTTGACCTCGTTCTGACGCCTGCACCATCTGTTATGGATCAGATTATTGACATGGAAGTCCACTCTGTGACAATGGTCAACCCCATCTATGAAGCGGTGTTGGACACATCGGATATACCCGGCGCATCCACTACACCGGACGAGTGTGCCGATCTGCTACAGCAAATCGGAGATACCATTGCGGACTATGTAGAAGCCAACACCGGTAATCAGGCAAGTTACTCCGTTACTTTTCAGGCCGCTCCAAGCGCTTTATTCTCTTCTGCTGACACGTTTTACCAGGATACCTCTTCTGCCGGAAGTGCACTGAAAAACGCCATGATCGCTCGGAATTCCGAAATCCGTATTTTCTATCAATCCTCCGAACAATTGAACTGGAACACGCTGTGCTCCAACATCTATGCAAATGCAGTTTCCCATACCGGTGCTCCTACCGAAGGTGATTATCTGCTTTATGAATTCGGGGGTTACAACGCTACAGGTGCCGGCCCGGTCAAGCTGGATGGATCCAACCAGTATTCTTATCTTTTCAACTACGCGCCGCTCTACTATACTACCGCAGCCCAGGAAAGTGAAATGACGAGTAAAGTGAACTCTGTTCTCTCCCAACTCAACCTTTCTGGAAAAACGGACTACCAGAAGATCAAAGCGATTTATGATTATCTCTGCGCCAACGTAACATACGACGATGCGCATGCCAGTGATGCCGCTTATACGCTGAAGTATACAGGGTATGCTGCCCTCGTACAGAAGACGGCAGTATGCCAGGGTTATTCGGTAGCGTTTTATCGGCTTTGTCTGGAAGCGGGTGTAAACGCCCGCGTTATCGACAGCAAAGCCATGCAGCATGCCTGGAATATTGCGCGGGTCGGAAGCAAATATTATCATCTTGATGCAACCTGGGATGCAGGACGATCCAATTATCTTTACTTCCTGCGCGGAAACACCTGGTGGCTGCAAAACCACAAGCAAAGCGGCCTCTCCTATAAGGGAGATAAGTTCAACAGCGCTTCCTTTGCTTCTTCCTACCCGGTTCCGGATACGGATTATTCGGAGAGCACTACCACTGATCCGGAGGAAGAACCTGAACCGTCTGAATATCAGATTCTGTATGAATGCAACGGCGGCACCAACGCGAAGGAAAATCCGGCTTCCTATACGGGAGAAGAAGAACTGACGCTACTTGCACCATCCCGCACAGGCTATACCTTTGAAGGCTGGTATCAAACCTCCTCTCTGTCCGGAACACCGGTATCCGTCCTTTCTTCCGGAACGACAGGTAATCTCACGCTATATGCCAAATGGAAGGCCAACACCTATACTGTCATCTACGATCCGAATGGCGGTGCCGGCAGCCATCGCTCGCAGACGATGACCTATGACCGGCAGGTCGCTCTCACGGCAAACTCCTTCCGGAAAGACGGCGCTGCCTTTGCAGGCTGGTCAGTCAATCCTTCAGCTACCACATATGAATACACCGACAGGCAGTCAGTCAGCAATCTGACGGCGGAAGCCGGCGGAACCGTCACCTTATTTGCAGTATGGATGACGAATGGCTATTTCCTCGCTTTCAATCCCAATGGTGGCAGCGGCGAGATGGCCTCTCTCCGGTACACCTATGGCACCGCCTACACACTGCCCGCCTGCACTTTCACAAGAGAAGGCTATACCTTCGACGGCTGGGCAACTGCTGCCCGTGGTAAAGTTGTATACGATAACGGAGCGTCTGTCTCCAATCTGACTACCGGGAACGGGCAGACTGTCACACTTTACGCCGTCTGGGCTGCGCACAGCTACACCATTCAATTTGACGGCAACGGAGCAACTTCCGGCACCATGCGTGCGCTGGAAAACCGGCTGTACGGCAACACCGTTACGCTCACATCCAATGCCTACCGCAGAACAGGCTACACCTTTACCGGGTGGAATACAGCTCCGGATGGCAGCGGAACTGCCTATACCAACCGTGCACGCCAGGCGAATTTTGCTTCCGGTGACGGATCTGTTATCACACTCTATGCGCAATGGGCTCCCCTTTCGTATAACATTACCTACCGGAATGTTACCGCATCTGACAACAATCCAAATCCGACCGTCTATACGGCGAAAGATGCCGCAATTACGCTCTCAGGGCTCAGCCGGTCGGGATACATCTTCGGCGGATGGTATTCAGATTCCCGCTACACCAATCCTGTCACTTCAATCCCGCAGGGAACTACCGGTAATCTCACCTTCTATGCCCAGTGGCTGCCCTATTCCTACACCATCGTATTTGAAGCCAACGGCGGCACCGGTACAATGGATCCTCTCTCCGGCTGCATTGCCTCGCGCAGCTATTCGCTGAAAAACAACGTTTTCAAACGTGCCGGCTACACCTTTACCGGATGGAATACAGCTCCTGACGGTTCCGGCAACAGTTATGCGAACAGGGCGCGCGTCACTTCCCTCGCCACAGAAAACGGCGCAATCGTAACCCTTTATGCACAATGGGCTGAGGTAACCTATCGCATTACCTATCGCAATATTCTCTCCTCCGACAGCAACCCGAATCCCGCTGCTTATACTACAAAGCAGAGCGTTGTGCTTCAGGCTCCCAGCCGTGCCGGTTATCTGTTCTCCGGATGGTACAGCGATTCCTCCTTCCGCACTCCGGTTATCACCATCAACGAAAATAAGTCCGGCAGCGGAGCCGTCACGGTTTATGCAAAATGGACGCAGCTGAAATACAACATTGCTTTTGACAGCAATGCCCAGGGCCGTGGCAAGGTGACCGGCACCATGAGAGATCTCACCAATCGTCTCTTCGGCAGAACCTATGCGCTCACAAGCAACAGCTTCCGCCTGCCCGGCTACGTCTTCCTCGGCTGGAGCACCGATCCGAATGCCGGCACCCCCACCTATCTCAATAGGGCAAGAGTAACAGATCTTGCCTCCTCCAACAACGAGACAGTCACCCTCTACGCCGTGTGGAGCCCGGCAGGATAATCACACTTTTCACTCATAAAACGTTCCTTAAAAAAACGGCATGGTTTTCCATGTCGTTTTTATTATGAGTTTCCGCCACCGGTGTGCATGATTGCCCGGGCTGCCTGCTGCAGGCCAAGGGTTGCACAATCGCGGAAGGAGGCTTGCTGCAGGATTCCGGAAAGGAAACCCGCCACAAAATGGTCACCCGCGCCGGTGGTGTCTACCACTTGCGGCACCGGCAGAGCAGGCAGGGCAAATTCTTCTTCGGCATTGCAGCAATAGCATCCATCCGGCCCGGTTTTGATAATCACATTCCGGATGCCGGCATCTCTCAGAGCGTGAGCCATCTCGGGGATTGTTTCTCTGCCGGTATAGTAAGCGGCTTCCTTTTCATTGGGGAAGATGTAATCAATCAGAGGTAAAATCTCTGCCAGATCATCCAGCCGGAGAGCTCCTGACAACGGAAGCTTGGTATCTACACTAACGATGCTGCCTTTCTGCTTTGCCGTCTGGAGCAGCGCCTTGATGCAGACAGGATCTTCCAGGGGCGGGCGGAAAATGCTGGCAAAGGAAATGATTTTGGCTTCCGGGAGTTCCTGTGGAGCGATGCTGTAGCCGGGGAGCCTCGTCGCCTCGGAATTGACGGAAATTCTGCTCCCGTCCCGTGCCACCTGGAGATTGGCAATGGGCGTATCCATCTCCATTCTTCTGACGCGATCGGTATTGACTCCGGCTTTCGTAAGTTCCGAAAGGAGAATGTCCCCTGCAAGATCTCTGCCAACGCCGCAAACAACGGCGACCTGAAACCCCATGGCAGCCAGGGCCCAGGACTCATTCACCGCATCGCCGCCCGTATGGAGGCGGATGGTCTCCGCGCGGTAGACATTCGGCTTGTAAGGAGCGGTTTCCTTCCCTCGGGTGATACAGTCCAGCACTGCCTGCCCGACGCATACTACATCAAACATGGTTTTTCATCCTTCCTTCTCTTGCTGAATGAACGGTTCCATAGTATAATAAGAGCATGAAAAAGGTCAACAAAAAGTTTTATATCATGCTGCTGGTTGAGGCTATTGTGATTGCCGTCTTCGTCCGAGTCTACCAATTTGGGTTAATACCGGGCGGAATGAACCAGGACGGTGCCATGGCTGCGGTGGATGCGAAAGCCCTTGCTGATTACGGAACGGACCGTTTTGGCATGCGCTGGCCGGTGCATCTGACGGCCTGGGGTTTCGGGCAGATGAGCGCACTGCTGAGTTATCTGATGATCGTGCCGATCAAGTTGTTCGGCCTTTCGGTTTTCTCGGCAAGGCTGCCGATGCTGCTGGTGAGCCTTACCTCGCTGGGGGTGCTGTACTGCTTTGCCCGTAACTTTGCGGGAAAGAACACAGCACTTGTCGTGCTTCTGCTGGCAGTCATTAACCCATGGCACATCATGCAAAGCCGCTGGGCGCTGGACTGCAACCTCTTTCCGCACTTTGTACTGGCAGGCGTATTTGCACTGCAGTGCGGGGTAGAACGGGAAAAAGGCTGGCTGTATGGCTCCATGGTGTTTTTCAGCCTGAGCATGTACTGCTACGGGATTTCCATCTACACCGTGCCGCTTTTTTTGCTGGCTGCGAGCATCTTATTGCTGCGGCGCAGAAAGGTGACTATCTGGCAGGTACTCGGTTGTGTGGGAATCTACCTGCTGATTGCCTGGCCGTTTCTCGCCTGCATGATCATCAATGCATTACAGCTGCCGACCATTGAGACGCCGCTTTTCACGATCCCTTACTTCCCGTATTCGATGCGCTCAAATGACATTCTGTTTTTCTCCGCACAACCGTTTTCCCAGCTGCAGCAGAACGCGGTCGCACTCCTGAAGATTCTGTTCCAGGTATACAGCGGGCCGAGGTGGAATGAGATCCGCGGGTTCGGCACGCTTTACGTTTTCTCTACTCCGTTTATGCTCATCGGGATAATGCTGGCTTTTCGGCGCTATCGGAAAAATATCGGCGCAGCACTGACCGTCCTCTGGTTTTTGACGGGGGTGGCGGCAGGGCTGATCACTGCCAATGTGAACATCAACCGGATCAACATCATTTTCTACCCGATGATCCTCTTCACGGCCATCGGGATTTGGGGGACGATGCGCTTTCTCGGGGAAAAGAAGGGCTGGAAGATTGTGCGTTTGGCACTCCCTCTCGCCTATTGTGCGGCATTTTGTCTTTTTGTCAATACCTACTTCACCACTTATGCTGCGCAGGCTGCGGATGACTTTATGCAGGACTTTGGAGAGGCGGTTACGGCGATCAAAGGCGCGGAGGTTCAGAAAGTATACATCTCCGCCGATGCGCAATACAAAGGGTATGGGCACGTGAGCGAGATTTTGACGCTGTTTTATATGGATATCGATTCAAAAGAGTATCAGAATCCAGAGTTTCATCAACAGTTTACGTTTCAGATTCCTTTTGACCCGAACCCGGAAGAGGACGCCGTTTACGTGGCTGCAACGGATGATTTGAGCCGCTTTCCTCCCGAGCTTTATGACATTGAGCCTCACGGGAAGTTCTCGGTGGTTGTGCCGCGTTTTGCCGATAATTAGTGTACACACAGGCAGGACAAACCCGGGCTGCAGAAAAAGCTGCAGCCCGGGTTTGTATTTAGATGTCGGAAAGGATTATTCAGTGGTATAGTTATCAAAGTAACCCTGAATGTAGACGATCGGGGTGCCCTTGTCGCCGGAGCCGGAGGTCAGGTCGCACAGGGAACCGATGAGATCGGTCAGGCGGCGGGGGGTTGTGCCCTCGGAGGCCATTTTGCCGACGAGGTTGGCGTCCTTCTTTTCAATTTCGCCCTTGATGGCGTTGCGGAGCTCTTCGCCGTTGAGATCGGAGAAGTCGTTGTCTGCGAGATACTTGATTTTCAGCTCGTTGGGAGTGCCCTCGAGGCCGGCAGTATAAAACGGAGCAACGACGGGATCGGCAAATTCCCAGATCTCGCCGACGGGGTCTTTGAAGGTGCCGTCGCCATAGACAAGGACTTCAACATGCTTGCCGGTTGCTTCGAAAATATTTTTCTGGATGGCTTCGACCAGATACTGGCTGTCACGCGGGAAGAGCTTGACCGTTGACTCGGTGGCTTTGTTGGTGCCGAGGAGACCGTAATCTTCATTATAGCCGGAGCCATTGACAGGAGCATTCAGGATTTCATCCAGACCGAGGACGACAGCTGCGCCGGCTTCCTTCAGGATGCGCTTGGTGCGGGGGCAGGTATGAATATCGCAGCAGAGGACGCGATCGGTATAGCTCAGAATCGCTGTCGGGTTATTGGCAAAGACGATTTCACACTCAGCGCCGGACTCACGGATGAGCTGTTCATAATACTCCACATAGTCCACACCGGTGAAGCGATGCTTTTTATAGCCGAAGAGCTCACGGTACTTCTCGAGAGAGAGGACGTCGGTATACGGGTCAACTCCGGCTTTTTCGACATCGTCAAGGGAGACAAGGTGGTTGCCCACTTCATCTGCGGGATAGGAGAGCATCAGAACAATCTTCTTTGCGCCGGAGGCAATGCCCCGCAGGCAGATGGCAAAACGGTTACGGCTGAGAATGGGGAAGATGACGCCGACCGTCTCTCCGCCGAACTTTGCTTTCACATCATCGGCTATATCGTCAACAGTGGCATAGTTGCCCTGGGCGCGGGCAACAATAGCCTCCGTCATGGCGATGATATCTCTGTTACGAACACGGAAGCCCCATTCCTCATCCTGAGAAGCTGTGAGAACGGCATCGGTGACCAGCTGTGCGATGTCATCTCCCTCGCGGATAATGGGGGCACGGATTCCACGTGATATGGTTCCAACCAAACGACTCATAGTATTTTCTCCTTTACCATTGAATTTGGCAAACTTCAACATTCGGGAAAAACAACTCTAATAATATACTACAAGTTGGCTTCAGTGTAAATCTTTTTTCATGGAAACAGCACCGATTTCGTATGATAGCGATACGAAATTCGGTGCTGTCAGCAATGGGAGAACCTACAGATTCAGGAATATTTATAGATCTCAATAAACCCTTTTCGTTTCAGGTTCGGCTCGTAAAAGAGCATATCGGTGATGAGGCCTTCCTCATTGTAATCATAGAACAGTTCAAAATCTTCCGCCACATACTGGCATGCCGCCCGATAGCCAACCTGCCAGGCATTATCGGAAAGGGATTGCCAATCTGAAAGATTTGCGACCTGATAATTGGAGGCATTGATATGATCGGCATTGATGGAAAACAACGGCCCCATATAATTGCCTGACTCTTCTATGGAAAACACAAAGGAGGCGTCAGGCCGTGCGGTTGGATCAAACGAGTGCAAAAATTCATTAAGGTCTGCCCGACAGAGCCTGCATTTTTCACTGCCCTGTTCATCCGCACGAACAAACCAGACTTCACTGCCTCTCACAACATAGCAGCAGACGCGGCCTTGTGCAATCCTCATGTCAAACCCCGTCGGAAGATACCGCATATGGAGGCTCTCGCCGTCTGCATCATCCTGGTAGAGGAGGAGATCCCCGGTCAGGAGATAAGGATAATAGATAGCCTTGTCGGAAACAACCGGCTGCACATCACTACCGTCAAGCGCCATGGAAAGGAGGTGGTTTGAGGCATCGGTAAAATAAAGCCTGTCCCCTTTCCCGAAGAGGAAATCACAGGGGCCAGCGTAAAGAACTTCCGGTTTTGCTTCCGATCCAGCAGGTGCTGCAACACGGACAATGGAAGTGTTCTCGGATGAGAGTTCCCTTCGCAGATAATAGAGCGTAGAATCCCGGAGGATCAGGTATTGGGCATCGACTTTTTGCTCGATCGTCTCCGTTTCACGGACGTACATGCCCTTTTCCCCGGCGGTAAACTTCATGCGGGCGAGATAAGGGTCGCCTGCCTCGTCATGCCGGGACCCATATAGGGTTTTTCCGCTGTGAACGAACCGGCCTGCCAACATGTAGTTTGACATGGCACGGGTTTCTTCAGCAGATAAAGAGACTTCCTGTATTTTACCGCCTCTCAGCTGAACTTCACCAGAGGTAATGGAAGAAACCTGCATCTTTTTCACGCCGCATGCCGTCAGAATGCCTGCAAAAAGAGCAAGCATCAGGATGCCTGTAAACAGCTTTATCGCTCTGCAGTTCCTGTTATTTCGCTTCTGTGCTGTCATTGCAAAAGACGCCTCAGGCTTCCGGATACTCCGGCACGTCAAACAACTCTTCTTCAATCCTCATCAGTTCATTATAGACCGTCGGTGAGGAGGTGATGAGGCCTTCGGCATTCACGGCAACAGCAAGGTCGGCCATTGCTTCATCTTCTGCCTCTCCCTTTCCAGCAGAAAGGACGATGGGCTTGCCGGTCTTTTTCTTCGCGGCAACCGCATTGAGAAATTGCGTGAGTGTAGCAAAATCTTCAAGACAGATGGCATCCCCCTCTTCCCGGATTTTGGGAATCATCTTTGCGTTAACGCCCCCGATATAATTATAGAGCGAGAGCCCGGATGACGATGCTGCCGCCTTTGCACAGGCAAGAGAAACAGCCATCAGCGCATTTGCTCCCAAGCGGGAGGTAGACTCCGTCCCGTCGATCTCCAGAAGGAGCCTGTCAATTGAGGGCTGATCCAGAGCATTCATTGCGACCAGCGCTTCTGAAATTTCCATATTCACGTTGTCAACGGCAATGGAGACTTCCCGCGCATTCTTCATTCCGGACGGAACAGATGCCCTGCCAACCGTTTCGTCATCCAGGGTAATCTCCACCTCAACAGTCGGCTCAAACTTCAATCCGACCACTTCTCTTGCTGTCACATCTACAATTTCAAAATACTGCTTCATGTTCTGTTTTCCCTCCGGTATGGTATTCTGTTGTCATTATACCGTAAAACAGGATAAAAGAAAAGTGCAAATCTGCCCGGCTGGTAACAGCCGGGCAGATCTCACTTAAAACTCACGTTTGGGATATTTATCTACATCATACAAATCTTTCAGGACGTCTTTTCTTTCCATGTCGTCATAATGCTTCTTCAGGAAGGGCTCAACCACATAGAAGAGAAGTTTTCCGTCAAGGTCAAAGAAGAAGATCGTGAACAGCACGGCAATTGCCGCGAAGCAGATCCCGAACAGCTTCAGGAACAGTTTCAACAGCATCTTCCCCAGAGAGCATCCACCTTTTTTCATTACTCTGTCCTCCTTTACCATGTCATGGAATCGTCAAAATCAAGAAGAGAGGGATCCAGCGGCTCTTCATGCATGACAGTCGTCATATAGTCATTGATGGCATTGCGGATTTCGGCACGGGAAACGGTTCTGCAGTCAGGCAGGGCATGGGGCAGCCAGAATGCGTTGATATTTCTGCGGCGGAACTCGTCTTCGAACAAACCGTGGACGCCCTGCATGCCTTTGCACTGCAGCTGGTCGTACATGGCAACCATGTCGCAGTTGAACTTTTCCATATTCTCCCAGAGCTCGAAGATGTGGTTCATGCCGCCGACAGCCATGCGGCGCATCGGCGCCCACATATGATAGGTGGCCATGTCTTCCAGGGCGTGATCATAGGTGTCGGTACGGATGGTCATGTCGAACATCAGAGAGTCCATATTGATGACAACATTCAGGCCCCAGCAGTTATAAGCCCAGGTGCACCAGTTGGAATAATACAGCGGAGCACAGGACCAGGCAATCACTCTGTGGCGCGTCTGCGGGAAGGTGTTGATATTCTTCTGCACACACTTTTCCATAATCTTGCGGACCTTCTTGTCCACCTGATGCCAGATTTCCCAATCGCCGTACTGCGTCTGATAAATGCGGTAGAGAGCCTGCGCAACGCCGTTGATCGGATAGTTGTTCGTGTGCGCGGCAACATCCCATTTTTCCCATTCAAAACGCTGAAGCTCATTCTGCTGCTCAATCTTCTCTTTCAGCTTTTCCCAATTGAAGGGGATGCCGTACTGCTGCTCGATAAAGCGCCAGCACTGCTCAATTTCCTTCATGCAGTTTTCTTTGACCAGAGGATCATCGAACTGCATCGGCATGGGAAGGGCAAAGAGGGGTTTGTCAAAAAACCAGTCCTGCAGGATGGAGGTTGCGACGGAAGCATCGCACGCCTCATTACAGGTAACCATGGCTTTGGCATAATCCGGCATATCATCGAGAACAAAGAGGCCGGATTCCGCCTGGCACATCGGGCACGGGTCGCCCGGGAGGCCGATGGACTGGACGGCATCGATGTAATTGAGCACCGTATGGGAATTGACATGGCAGGTGACGAAGTAAGGGATCATTTCCATCGGGACGGAGACGAGCTTTCCATCCCAGGGATAGAAGATGCCGCCCCAAACCGTCTCATTGATGGCGATGGTGTGTTCATGCTGCTCGTTGATTTTGCCGCCGTTGATTTTTGCATCGCAGACAAACATTCTCTGGAACTGGCGAATTGTTGTGGCAACCATGGCACGGTAATGCCAGGCGGAGGCCTTCATCGCTTCGCCGCGGAGGCCCTGGAGGCCGCGATCGAACCAGTGAAGAACCGGAAGATAGGTCTGCCCAACCCAGCGATAGCGCCAGAGGCCTTTTGCAAAGACGATGGGACCGCCGTTCTTCATAATGTCCATCACCATCTGGAAGTAGTTATAGCACCAGATATTCCAGAAGTAATAGCTTGTATCTTTTACGCCGCGCCATTCTCTGTGTTTATAAAGGCCG
Source organism: Oscillospiraceae bacterium (assembly GCA_017469115.1). Classification (GTDB taxonomy): domain Bacteria; phylum Bacillota; class Clostridia; order Oscillospirales; family Oscillospiraceae; genus Limivicinus. The sequence goes on along the minus strand of JAFUGY010000099.1, from coordinate 46,530 downwards.
GTTTTGTCCTCCAGGATTTCTCCCAGCCGACGCTCTCCGTGGGGTTTACCGTACCAGAAATCGCGAAGGGCTTTTTTGACTTTTTTCCTGTCGATCATCTTACTTGTCCTCCTTGATCTGTTTCAGTTCAACACTTTCAACGAAAGCCTGGAAACGCGTACGCAGCTGGCCGGAAGCCGTATTGATATACTCTTTTTCAATGGAGCATACCGGGATGCCGTAGTCACGACGCATGACAACCGTGTCAATGACGCGCTCATAGCTCCAGTACTCGCAGAACTTGTTGGAAGCAACAATCAGGCCATCGGCATGGTACTCTTTGCAGAGCTCTGCAAGGCGCTTTTTCCGGCCACGCATTTCATCCTGCGGCATAAAGCGCGGGCAGTTGCTGGTAAGCAGATAGTGGCGGGCAATGGCATCCAGCGGGTCCTGGCCTTCTTTGATTTCGATGGGGACACGGGATTCCACCGCGCCGTAGCAATACCTGTCGCACACGACGAGGGCACCGCAGCTTTCGATGAGCTTGACAAAATCGGGATCGTCATTCTCGGAACCGCAGAGAACGACCTTGCAGCGGAACTGCTTTTTGTCGTCCGGCTCACGGGTTTTCAGCTGCTCGGCCGTTTCACGCAGATAAGGAAGAATCAGGTGCTTCGGGCAGGTCAGGGAGCAGAGCTGGATCACGGCAAATTCATAGCCGGTAATCGTCGGATTCTCCAGCTTGCGGTAATCGCCGATTTCATTGATGAGCCTGCAGACCTCGTTATGCTGCTCGACAGCCTTGAGAATTGCTTCATCCGAAGTGTCAATTCCGAAATGAGCTGTCAGTTCATCGAGCACATGGGCACGAAGCTGCTTCCGGAAATGCTCATAACTGAGTTCCGTGTTTTTGAACGGAACATCACTGAAGCTGACAAAAAAGTCGGGATTCTCAATAATCTGCATGTCCTGCACGGTATCCAGATGCTTTTGCTGCAAATGCTCCTGGAAGCGGCAGGTTGCGGTGCACGTCTCGGTGGCCATCTGCGCATCCAGGAAATTAAAGCCGCCTTCCAGGGCGCGCTCCATCAGGGAACGGGCATAATGGCAGACGCGGGATGACAGATAGTAGGTTGCGATGTCCGGCGAGGTGCAGCGCGGTGCACGCAGACGCACGGAGAAGCAACCGGGCAGGTCGAGCAGAACTTCAGGCATAAAATAACAGGTGTAGCCGATGGCACGGAGCCCTTCCTCCTTGCCTTTGCGGACAAGCTCGTTATTTGCTTCCTGAAGTAGATTCTCAAAAAAGATTAGGTGCTTCAGATCTTTCACTTTTATCTCCCTCCTATAAATGGTTCATGCTAACCCGTAATACACGGCGTATACGTTTATTTTACCGCATCGTCAATGCCATGTCAACAAAAGTTGTGTGTCTTGAAAGGTTTTTTCTATTGACGGTCTTCCCGGAATCGATTATCATACAGCCATATGGAACAGATTGAATTGCAAAAAAGAATAGCAGATCTGGCACAGCGATGCGCCAGGAAAAACTGCGTGACAAACACGGCTTTTCTGACTCCGGCTGAGTATTTTCCCTTGGAATCGGGGCGATTTTACACCGAAGATGTGACGGTTTTTCTCTTCGGCGGAACGGAAGAGAGTGAGCGGAAAGTGGCTTTCTTCCTCCCTCCCTATTGGGAGGAGGCAGAATTCGATGCGGAGGAGACGATCAAAGCCGTCAAAATCAGGAGCTTTTTCGGAACCCCGGGGCACCGTGATTATCTGGGCGCACTTCTCGGCCTCGGCATTGAGCGTGACAGAATCGGGGATATTTTTATCTTTGATGATCTTGCCTACGTTTTCTGCCTGTCTACCGTTTGTGAGATGATTCTTCATGAGCTTGACAAGGTGGGCAGAATCAGCGTAAAGACCGAACAGGTATCGCTTGCACAGGTGCCGCCGCCTGTCAGAAAAGTCAAGAAACTCTCCTTCACCGTAAAAAGCCTGCGGCTGGACGCCGTAACGGGAGATTTATTCGGCATGTCGCGCACAAGCGCCGCGGAGCTCATCCGGCTCGGGGCCGTTACGCTGAATTATTCCGTCTGTGAAAAGACGGATGCCGCCATCAAGGAAGGAGACGTTCTCTCCGTGAGAGGAAAAGGGAAAGGGAGAATCGTGCAAGTCGGCGGACGGTCAAGAAAAGACCGATTGTTTGTGGAGGCAGAGATCTATCTTTAATTCTGTTCCCTGATGAAAATATACCAGCCTGCCCGGGAAGCATTTGCTTTTCAGGCAGGCTGTATGATTTCATGGAATTGTGCGGCGGATTGATTCCGCTCTCTTTTAAATTCTTGCTACGCCGGTTGCATAGGCAGCTGCTTTGACGGCTTCGGCCACAGCATCCTTCACGCGGGGATCGAAGGCTGCAGGGATGATATAATCGGCAGAAAGCTCTTCGTCCGAAATCAGGCCGGCGAGGGCTTTTGCGGCAGCAATCTTCATGGCATCGTTGATATCGCTTGCGCGGACATCCAGCGCGCCGCGGAAAATCCCCGGGAATGCAAGAACATTGTTTATCTGGTTGGGATAATCGCTGCGGCCGGTGGAAACAACCCTCGCGCCGCCTGCTTTGGCATCTTCCGGAAAGATTTCGGGCGTGGGATTGGCGCAGGCAAAAATGATTGCATCGCGATTCATGGTTTTTACCATTTCAGTCGAAACCATGCCCGGCGCTGAAACACCGATAAAGACGTCTGCGCCTTTCAGGACATCCGCAAGGCTCCCCCGGCGCTTCTGCGGATTTGTAAGGGCTGCGATTTCCTGCTTGGCGGGATTCATATGATCCGTGCGCCCGTCATAGATGGCTCCGCTGCGATCGCAGAGGGTTACATCAACGGCTCCTGCGGAAATCAGCAGTTTGGTAATGGCTGTGGCTGCAGCGCCTGCCCCGTTGACAACAATCCGGATCTCCGGCAGATTCTTTTTCACGAGCTTTAATGCGTTTGTCAGGCCGGCAAGGGTAATCACCGCCGTGCCATGCTGGTCATCATGAAAAATGGGAATGCTGCAGCGTTCTTTCAGCTTTTTTTCAATTTCAAAGCAGCGGGGAGCGGAAATGTCTTCCAGATTGACACCGCCGAAGGAGCCTTCCAGCAGGGCAACGGTATTGACAATCTCGTTCACATCTTTCGACGCAATGCAAAGCGGAATTGCATCCACATCGCCAAAGGCTTTGAAAAGGACGCATTTTCCTTCCATCACCGGCATACCAGCAACAGGGCCGATATCCCCCAGGCCGAGGACCGCAGTACCGTCTGTTACTACCGCCACGGTATTCCAGCGGCGCGTCAGATCATAACTGAGCTTTTCATCCTTCTGGATTTCCAGGCAAGCCTGCGCAACGCCCGGCGTATAGGCGAGAGACAGGTTCTCCTTGCTGTCGACGGGAGCACGGGAGATGACTTCGATTTTTCCCTTCCATTCAAAGTGCTTTTTCAGTGACTCTTCTGCGTAATTCATGGTGCTTTTCTCCTTAAATTGATGTTGCTGTATCTTTCGGCAGGGTGGATCCTCCGTAGGGCATGAGGATCACCGCTGCATATTCTCCAAGTTTTTCTTTTGCCGCAGCATAGGCTTTTTCCACAGAAGCAAAGGGCGCCATGAAAAGACTTCTGACAAAATCAGGATCCATTTCAGATACAAGATAGATGTCAGCTCGCTCCTGCACCATGGCAATCGCTGCCGCTTTGTGCCCACCGAGTTTAAACTCACGCTCAATCCGTTCTACAAGAGAGTGCGGACTTGGAGCAGAAGTCAACCATTGCTCAAAGGTTTTCTCTCCGAGGCCTTCCCGGCAGGAACCGACAAGGATGATAATGCCGCCGTCCCGAACAGCATGTTTTGCATTGTCAAGTGCTTTCTGCGTCTGATAAAGATTGAGATCTTTCGGGGCACCGCCCTGTGAAACAATCACGATGTCTGCCCGCCGATCAATGGGTTTGCTGTAGAGCGTATCCAGAAACGCGCAGCCGGCACGGTGAGCCTTTGTAACGTCCCCCGCAAAAGCGCGGATGATCTCCTTGTGTTCGTCCAGAACGACATTCACAATAAAATCGATGCCGAGCATAGAGGCAGCTTCTTCGATATCTTCCCGGACCGGATTCCCTTCCAGCCTTCCGGCACAAGCCTCGGGCTTTACCATACGGCTGTGATTGGCCTGAATGGCCTCTCTCGTTGAAACACCGGGCATGACGGCTTTCGCCCCGCCTGAGTAACCGGCAAAATAGTGATACTCAATATTGCCGATGCAGATCACTTTGTCCGCTTCCGCCACGGGGCGGAAAATGTCCACCGGAGTGCCATTTTTGGTAACGCCGAGATGAACGCAGTCCCTTCCATCGGAATCGACGCAACGGATTTCTGCCCATGCCCGTTCCCCGGCCAGATGGCGCTGTTCCTCTACTGACTGCGCCCGATGGCTTCCCAAGGCAAATACAAGAAGCAGATCCTCTGCCTTACAGCCGGCAGCGTAAAGCTCATCCAGAAGGGCAGGCATGATCTTCCACGTCGGGACCGGACGTGTGATATCACTTGTGATAATGGCTATTTTTTCTCCCGGTTTTACTATCTCACGGAGAAGAGGCGCTCCGATCGGCTCAGCAAGCGCACGCCGAACCTCCGCTTCCCCCGTCAGAGCTTTTGTTACCGGGTTCGGCAAAAGCACATCCAACAAACAGCTCTCATCAATTTCAACCGGCTGAACCCCTTTGCCGAAACCTAATTCGAAACGCATTGCAAATCCTTTCTTATCGGAAAATACCGAGTCATCTGAAACAATCATTATTGAAGAATTACGGGAAATATGATTCCGAGCAGGATAAATGATGCGCCTATGATTTTTGCCGGAGTAATCGGTTCTTTCAGAATCAGGTTTCCCCAGACAATTGCGGCGAGCGGATTCAGGACCGAGAACATTCCGGCACGGTCAGCATCCAGACCCCGCTGTGCCACCGGTTGAAGCGTAAAGCCAAACACACTGCAGACCACAGCCAGCATCAGAATCATCATCCATTCTTTGCCGGAAGACGGAAGCCGAAACTGCTCAAAGAGGAGAGAACAGGCCAATGAGAGAAAGCCCATTGTGCCGATCTGGATGATACCGACAAGAAGAGGCTCCCCTTCTTTCGCAAAAACAGAAGTGAGAAAAATGGCAACAGAATAAAACGCCATTGCAGCAAACAGGTAAAGCCATCCCGTTTGAAATCTCATGCCGGGAGAAACATTCAGCACCAGAAGCCCGCAGAAAGCCAGCAACATCCCGATGATCACCTTTCTTTTTGGGAAAGCATGCAGAAAAATAATTTCAAGGAACGGAACCAGCATAAAGGCAGAATTTTCAATCAGAGAGGCAACGGAAGTCTCGGCAAACTGAATGCCCATCATTTCAAACCCCATGACAAAGGTATAGGTGATGCCGAGAAGGATTCCGTTCCGGAAAATCCGTTGGGTGCATCTCTTCAACTGTTGATGAAACAGGAGGATCAGAATGGCAAAGGCCGTGAGGAAGCGAACTGCAAGAATATTGAAAGGGCTCATAGCAGCCACTGCTGTTTTGGAGATTACAAAGGAAGTACTCCTGGCGATAATCACCGCTGCCATAAGGGCTTCGGATTGATGCGTTGTCAGTTCCCCATTTGGGGAAGATCGTTCTTTCATAAACACACTCTAATATTTTCTTTTCAGACGGCACATAAGAGTGCCGGAAACATCATCCCTTCTCAGGAGATGACAAGATGACAAAATATTTGAACTGATGTCGGTCAACTCTTTCGCAGCAATGCGGAGGTTACTTCGAACAGATCACGATGCTTCACGTCTCTCGGTTCAAAGCGGAGGACGGAATAAACCAGCTGCATGACGGAGCCTGCGCCGAACGTACAGATCAGGGTTCCGATTCCTACCGGTCCGTCCAAGAGCCAGCCGATTACCAGAACAACTGCCCAGAGCAGCACTTCGACAAATCCGATCGGAATCTTCGGCATTCTTTTTCCGAGAGCAATCAGCAACGCATCCCGCGGCCCACACCCCTGACCGGCGCGCATGTAGAGCCACATGCCGAGAGCCATAAACACAAATCCGACAAGCATGGCAGCAATCCCCAGCCACAGATTCCCGTTTTCCGGGATGGGAGAAAGGTCGTTATACATCTGAACGAAATTGCCGGTGAGGAGCGCATCGATGATCGTGCCGTACCCGATGCGTTCTTTCATAAGAAGATCTATCACGAGAACCAAAACGGCGATTGCCGTCATGGACAGGCCGTAATTGAGTGGTGTGTGATAGGAGATTCCCATCCCAAGGCAATCCCAGGGAGCAAGGCCGATATTTGCCCAGATCGTAAGATGCACGCCAAAGGCAAACACCAGCAAGCCAAGAACGATCTGAAGCCATTGGCTGACGATTGTTTTTCTGTCCATAACTGTCTCCTGCAGTTTGTTACATTTTACGGAAGCCGGGATGTTGTTGCTCCGATTGTTTTATCATATCCTTTGAGGAGATACAAGAATAAGCCTTGCACGCTGTTTCATTCCTCGCTGCTTCTCCGATTCAATTCGAGTTCAATCCGGTTGAGGGTTTTGAAAAAGCGATGCGTGGCAACCGCCGGTCCAAAAAGGAGAAGCCCAAAGATGTTCCAGCCAAACATGTGCCACCACGAGGTATACGGGCCCTTGACCCCAAGCTCCATTGCTTTTGCTTTCAACCCCTCCGATATTCGAGCCATCCAGATCAATGGATAGATAAACAACGTCGGGATGCCCAGCAGATAAGCCTTCCAATACTTCTGCGTTTTGTGACCGAGGATTTCATCCAGTTCATCCTGCAAGCCGTTGAGCGGCATATAACACAGAAAGAATAACCCCGCGGTGAAAAAATCAATGAATCCGAGTAAAAACCCCGGCCGATTGGTATGTCTAAATCTCATCTTCCGGTGTCTCCTTAACATCATTACTACATAAAATTTCTTCTGAAGAAAATAACGCACTCAGTATTTCAGAGTTTTCCAGAAAGATTTGTGAGATCTCATTTTCATAACCGGCAAGAAGCAAGAGGAGCATGGCAAGCTCTGCATCCCCGGACATTGCCCTCTGGACCAATTTCAGCATCAAAACAGCTGATACGTCCGGAACGATATGATAGTCTTCCAACAATGCTTTCCTCTCATCTGCTGTTTCACTCATTGGGCTTTCCAGCAAAATGCGGGCAAGCTTTGGCACATTACGTATCTGCTCATATCTGGCAATCTCCATTGGCCACGGAATATCCTGATAGGTTTCATTGGCTTTGATTGCCCTGACCGTACTCTCAGATACACCGGCCTGTTTTGCAATAAAGCGAACGGAGTGGCCCTGTATCAATTCTATACGGATTTTGCTCACTTCAGCCGGAGAGAGGTTTCTCAAAGTGGAAGGCGGCCTTTCTGTACGCTTCTTTTCCTGAAGGGGAAATGCAGAATCTTCGAGATTCGGGAGACAATCTCGATACCGTTTTCCATCCCTGATCGCTGAGATGGTGTGAACAGGAACTCCGGTTTCCCGCGAGATCGCCGCTATTGCGTCACCCTGAATCAGGCTCTCCGCGATTGTAACAACCATATCCGGTGACAGTTTTCGATTTGGATTAATCCGACCGGCCTGAGACTTGCTGAGTTTTGCCAGTGTTGCGGGTGTGGGCGAAATCCCTGTTTTATGCATTCTGGTATGCTCTCCGCGGTCCATTACTTCCAGGTTTTCCAGACTGTTATCCCGCTTATTTCCATTGATATGATGAACAATCTCATTTTTAGCCAACGGCTGTCCGAGAACATCTTCCACCAGGTAATCATGAGCAGGCCGTGTACGCCCGTTTCTTGTTATTGTTTCATATTCTGCAGACATAGCTCTTTAAAGCCTCCTGGTTTTCTGGCCTCGACAATCTTTAGACTACTCAGCGATCTCCGCATCTATGCCATAATGATGCCGTAAACATCGTATTGATAATTCCTGTGCGCTCTGAGTCTTCATCGAGAAAATTGCGAATATTATCGATGTCACGCTGGATACTGCGCTCGTTAACACCATACCGTACGGCTTCTTCGGATTTATTGACGATGTAGCCGTCCATCAGCTTGGAATATATTTGTAAGACTCGACCGATCTGATCACCTTTCAAATCATTTTTCATAGCTACCTCCTATGTTACGACAGCAGTATAGCAAACGAGATAGACATATTATGTCATGCTTAATAAATTCTCCAAAAAGATTTTCAAAAAAACCGCTATGTCCTTTGATTGAAGCATCGATGGAATGAGCGACGGATTTTACAGCATTTGGACCTAAGAAAATATGTCTTTATTATAGCACAGATCGCTATTCTCTACCACCCTAAGATATAGAAAAAAGCGCCCTACTCTCGAAGAAGAGCAGAGCGCCTGAGAAGCTCATATTCAATATTTCATGCCAAACGCAGAAGCATCCGATCCCAATGGGAACTTCCAACAGCTTCCCGGAAAATTATTCTGGAATACCAGACAGAGCTTTCTCCAAATACTGAAGGTTCTTTTCCCCGCTCATATTCCAAACAGTCCGGCAAATCGCTTTCCCGGCAAGGTAGAACAGGTCATCATTCCGACATAGACGCCGGCATGCCCGTCTGTCCGCTTCTAAGCACTTTGATCAGTTCTTTCCGCGTCATTGGCTCGTCCTCTGAAAACGATTCTGATAATCTTCATGTTGACCAGCCCGTCACAGAAACGGATCATCAGCTTATGAAAGAAGCTGACATTTTTGTATATATCCCGATATCCGCGCATATAGCTTTTGGCTGTAACCGAAGCAAAACAATCGCTCCACCCCAAAAGTTGCGACTCATTTTCCAGAGAGAAGAAAGCACTGACATCTGTGATCCCTGCCTCCTTCAGCCAAGTCTTTCGCATGAGTTTTGCTCCGCGCTCGTTGCATGAATCGAAAGCCAGCACTCCTCCGGGGAAATGCTCTGCCATCGTGTGGAACAGTGTTTTTACATCTGCTGTTCTGAAATAATAGAAAACACCCGCTGCGAAGAAGACTGCTCCATCCGATGCATCGATCCTGTTCATCCAGGAAAAATCATTCAGATCACAGGAAATATTTGTTTCCCTTGCTCCTGCCGGAAGGAGGTCATTTCGCACTCGGATTACATCCGGCAGATCAATATTATATCCTTTGCACTGCCCGTTATCGACTTTGGAAAATGTATCATCCAAACCGCAGCCAAGATTCACAACGGCTGCCTTCGGGTGATCCTTCAGATATAGCTCCACCTCACAGCGAAGATCATATTGGCGCTGTGCCACTTCAAGTGCCCCGAAAAGCCCTGCAGCAGATTCCATTTTCTTTCGCTTATCCGCGAAATCATAGTCCAGGCTGTCGCAGATCCTTTTCGCCTCCGGATCTGAAAACAGTGCTGGGAAATGCTCGGAACACACCAGTCTTCCAAAAAGAGGAATGACCAGCGTCTCCTGAACCGTATTTTTCTCAATATGATATTTCATAGCACTCTGCTCTTTCTTCTCCTCATAAGAATCATTAAATTACTTACGATCAACGCCAAAACCACTGCAAGCAATATTTTATGCTTCTTTTTGCTCTCAGATTAACAGCGCGTCAGAAGCCTGTATCGTTCCTCAATCTGATGCCGATTCCATAAACTCATCAATTGCCTTCAACACCGGTACGGCATATTGCTCACCGCCGAAAAGCCACTGTTCATGCTGCATATCAAACTCCCGGATTTCAGGATCCCGGAAATACTTTTTATAGCGCTTCCGGTATTTTTCACCCATTTTGTTCGCGTAGATGAAATGGACCTTCGTGTTTTCCACATGGATATCATCCTTGAGCCAGGTGAGCAAATCAGTGTAATACTCATTTTTGATGGACTCCGGGCTGAATTTTGCAAAGCAGCCCATAAACTTATCTGCCGTTTCATCACTCATTTCGAAAAAGTTTTTAAGCTTTTCTTTGGTTTTTGCCTTCTTCTTTTCATTTTTCGTAAAACTGGTTAAAAGCGGAACCACCAGCTTCGACTGCAGCCATGCACTGACTTTTCCGCTCTGGTCAAGATCCGGACTGCCGAAAATACCGTGATCGATGTGGATATTTTCCCGCTGAATCAATTGCCCCACAAAACTGCTGCCCAGAGAGGATCCAATCGCGCCGTCGATTTTCCCGTTATAGTTCTCTTTGATATAGTTTTCTATCTTCTCTGTAACTGTGATCATATCAGGAAAGATTTTGTCACTGCCATCAAAACCGTCGTAATTGACGCAAATCAGGTGGTATTTCTCTCCAAGTCTTTCCAGCACCGTGCCAAAATTCGTCTGGTAGTCACATGCCGTTCCCGGTAACAGCATCAGAGTTTTTCCGGATTTATTGCCCATTTCATCAAATCTCATTGGTTTTCCCTTCTTCCGCAGCTGATTTGTTATCTATTTTTTGTTTTAGGCATCGCATGGAGACTCGTTTTGATGTTCCGCTCCCATTAATCGGTACCGTATAATAAGCTGCCGAACATCATTAATAAGCATATTCGTATTTTGGATTAAACACGGCTAACCTGCAGTTTGAATATATCGCCCAACATACGATATCCTTCTTCAGACTACTGTACGATGGGCGAAAATAGTTTGTTAGCCTTCTTTTACTATGATACTCCAAAAGTGCTATCTTTTCAAGCCGTTTGATTGGAAAAGTTTGAAAATCTTCCCTTTTGTCCTATTGGCATCTATTTCAGGTCGAACGCTTGCCTTAAACTCTTCAGCTCTTTTATTATGATTCAATATTGAGTATTCTTTTTCAGCTTTTTGCTTATACCGGAAGCAAACGCCATATGCCCTTCCTCTGTGAAATGTACTCCATCATACGTCAGTGTGACATTCCAATCGTTGGCGTCAGCAAATCTTATCCCCATCCGGCCGGAAATAGCACTGTATACCCTGCCGAGCTGGTCGGATCGCTCAATCAGTTCCTGTGTCGGCACCCATTCACCATATTGCATTGTCGGAGGGGATACAAGGATAACGTCGGTATTCGGCACAAGTTCTTTCAAAAACTGAGCAAACCCCGCCATTTTTTCAGAGATTTCATCGAGGTTTTCCCCTTCCAGGAGGTCATTACTGCCTAACATGATAATGATTGTATCGACAGGAACATACCTTTGAACCAACGCACGATAAAGAGAATACTGGGATTCCGTTGGAATGCAAAGCCCGTTCTGCCCGCAATTGATCACTTCTGTTTCCGAATCGCGCAGGAGTTCCGTCCACCTGACTTCTTCCGGATATCGCGATCCCACATAGGAACAGGGATCATAACCATATGTATTGGAATCCCCCAAACAAATAATTCTTCTCATTCTCGTTTGTCGTCTCTCGATGATTCTTCTTTCAATTTTGGGGACCGTTATATTCGAGGCAGAGCATCGTCAGGTCATCAAACTGCTCCGCGCCCTCGACGAAATCATCTACAGCCGCCCGCACATTCTTCAGCACCTGTTCCGGATCTGCTTCCGGCTCAGTATTGAGTGCCGTGATCATTCGCTCTGTACTGAACAGTTCGTTTTTTTCATTGGTAGCTTCGGGCACACCATCGGTATAGACGAATAGTCTGTCACCGCTTTTCAGCCGGAGCTCATATTCCTTATACCGCACATCGTCCATGCCGCCGATCACAAACCCGTGTTTATCCTTGAAAAGCGCATAGCAACCGTCAGCACGGCGAATGACGGGATACTCATGGCCGGCGTTGGCAGCCGTCAGCTTACCGGTTGAAAGTTCCAGGATTCCCAGCCAGGTGGTAACAAACATCTCCTCCCGGTTGTTGGAGCAGATGGCAGCATTCACATCCGTGAGAATTTGTGCGGGGGATTTCCCCATCATGGCGTTATTGGCCAGAATGATTTTGGATGCCATCATAAACAGCGCTGCCGGCACGCCTTTTCCGGAAACATCGGCAATTACCATACACAGATGATCCTCATCAATCAGGAAAAAGTCGTAAAAATCGCCGCCGACCTCTTTGGCCGGATCCATAGTGGCATAGATATCGAACTCTGACCGCTCCGGAAATGCCGGATAAATGTTGGGCAACATATCTTCCTGAATCCGCGTTGCTAGTGCCAGTTCGGTGCCGATGCGTTCTTTTTCCGCCGTAATCTCTGTAATCCGGGTGATATAATCTCTTGTACGTTTGGAAAGGGTAGCAAACGATTCCGCCAGAATTTCAATTTCGTCATCCGTGCGGTAAACAGGTTCCATCTCAAAGGCCTGATCACTCCCGCTCAGGGCATTGATGCGCTTCGTCATATGCTCCAGAGGTTTGACCACTCTGGACGCCAGCACCAGCGCACCGATAACAGCAAGCAGGACGACGATGAAGGTTGCAATCAGGAACGTCTGCGCAGAACGTTTTGCCCCTTCTTCATAGGTGCCGAGCGCTTCGTCATTAATCTCTTCATATCTTGCCAGCATAGCCGCTGTCGGCTTGTAGGTAATCTCCTGATCCACCACGGAAAGGACTGCCCATCCCAGTGTTTCCATCGGCGCTCCCGAGAGATAATATTCCTTCCCGTCGACAGAGAGCAGCGTCAGAGCCGTGCGTTCGCTGAGCGCCTGGGTAACAAAACGGGCGAGGTCTTCATTCTCACCGGAACGGAGATCTTCGGCTTCGCCGGAAACTTCCGCTTTAAAAGCGCCTTCTTCCGCCGGTGAAAACAAAACCTGACCGTTCTGGTTGATCACACAGAGGAATCCGTTCTCCGAAGAGGTATTCTTAACATAATCACTGATGGATGTCAGGAAAATATCCGCGCCGACGACAGCCACAAGCTCCCCGTCCAGATAGACAGGAGCTGCACAAACGAGCCCCGGGATCTCCGTGAAAGCGTCCAGCTCCACCCCGGTGAAAATCAGTTGGCCTGCTTCAACCGCCTGTTTGTACCACGGCCTTTGGCGGACATCGAAAGTATAAATCTCACCCTCTTCAGAAATGTAAGACCCCGAACGATCATCCACGTAGAGAATACATCCGTCGGCAGTCGCCACAAAACAGGAATTGAGCTTATCCGAGCTTTCAAACATAGCAAGCATAATCTCGCTCATGTTCGCGACCAGAGAAAGCGGCTGCGAATCTTCCGGATCGACCCCCTGCTCATGCTGCATCTGTACTGTGGCCTTACCATCCTGAGCAGGGTCAGGCTCATAAAACGGATGCGGGGGAAAGCTGTCGGCATGTGCAAAAAGCTCGGAAGCAAACGCCTGCAGCGTCAAAACATCTGTCTGCACGTCTCCGAACAGGTCATTGGCAATATAGGCTTGAAGGGCTGTCGACCGCAGCATGGATGTTTCCAGAACGGCTTTCATGGTTTCCTCAGAAACTTCCGTAATGGATTCCTGCTGCTCCACACTGGCTTTCTGCACAATGTTGGTAAGGCTTCTCTGCTGATAGACTGACACTGCAACAAAAACGCCAATCAGTGCTACGATGAAGATCAGCATCAGGTTAAAGATTTTTTGCTGTAACCCTCCGATTTTGATTCCCCGTATGGTTTTCATGCAATGGATTCTCCTCTGTGTTCCTGTGTAGAAATTATTCTGATTTATAACTATAACACGTTTCTACTCTCTGTTCCAGTGCTTTTTCTATCTGTCGGATCATTAACAGAAATTGCAGCACTGCCATTGGGAAAAGGGGTGATAGAGGTTACACTCCTGTGGTTTTTCTGTTTTTGAAACACTTTTCTGTCTTTTCTTCCGGGAAGAAAAAAGCGTTGACATTTGATTCACTCGGTGCAACAATAGATTTGTTCCCTGGAACAGATCATACAATTAACAATTTGAAGGAGGGCAACTTTGATGAAAATCGTTGTTCTGGACGGATATACTGAAAACCCGGGAGATTTGACCTGGGAAGCTCTGCAGGCATACGGCGACCTGACTGTCTATGACCGCACCCCCTATGAGGATGATGAAATTGCCCAAAGAATCGGAGATGCAGAAGTTGTTTTCACCAACAAATGCCCGATCCGCAAAGCCGTTATGGATCGTTGTCCGAACCTGAAATATATTTCGGTGCTGGCTACCGGATATAACATTGTGGACTACACCTATGCCTGGGAAAAAGGGATACCCGTATCCAACGTACCGACTTACGGGACTGCAGCCGTAGGTCAATTTGCTATTGCACTGCTGCTGGAGATCTGCCACCATGCGGCGCATCACTCTGAAGCGGTGCACGAAGGGCGCTGGGAAACGAACCCGGATTGGTGCTTCTGGGACTATCCTCTCATCGAGTTGGCCGGAAAAACCATGGGCATCATCGGCTTTGGAAAAATCGGGCAGACTACCGGGAGAATTGCCAAAGCGCTCGGAATGACCGTCCTTGCCAGCGGAAGCAGACCGACGGATGAGGGCCGAGCAATAGCAGAATATGTCGATCTTGAAACGCTGTATGCCCGTTCTGACGTTGTTGTGCTACACTGCCCGCTGTTCCCTGAAACGGAGGGTATGATCAACAGGGAGAGCATCGCCAAAATGAAAGACGGGGTTATCCTCATCAACAACAGCCGCGGCCAGCTTGTTAAAGAGCAGGATCTGGCGGACGCACTGAACTCCGGCAAGGTTTATGCAGCAGGGTTGGACGTTGTCTCCACAGAGCCCATCAGAGGTGACAATCCGTTGTTGAAGGCCAAAAACTGCCTGATCACGCCGCACATCTCCTGGGCACCGAAAGAAGCACGAATCCGGATTATGGATTGTTCTGTTGAAAATCTTCGTTCGTACATCAACGGGGCTCCGGTGAACGTCGTGAATAAGCCGCGTAAGGCATAAACAGCAAACTGCCTCAGCAAAAAACTGCCTGGTATTGGGAAAAAACATGAAAGAAAAACCTGTCATAATCATTTGTCCCGGCGGCGCCTATCGCCATCTTTCGCCGCGGGAAAGCGAGCCCGTTGCACGCGCCTTTGGCAAGATGGGATTGAACTCAGAAATTCTGGCCTACAGCATTCGTGAGGACCAGAGTCTGCCTCCTCTCGACCTTGCGCCGGTTCACCAGCTTTCCGACTGCGTGCAGAACATCAAAAAAATATCGCCGGATATACCGGTGCTCGTTTGCGGTTTTTCAGCCGGAGCACATCTCGCGGCTACATTGGGCGTGCATTGGAAAAAGCTTGGTCTGGAGCGCCCGGACGGACTGATTCTCTCTTATCCCGTTATTACAGCCGATCCACAATATATTAACGAAGAGAGTTTCCGCAATCTGACCGGCGATGAAAACCGTGAATTCTTCTCGCTGGAAAAGCATGTCTCCCCCGACGTACCCCCGGTATTTCTCTGGCACACCGCTTCAGACCGGGACGTCCCTGTGGAAAATACCCTGCTGTTTGCCTCCGCACTCAGTAAAGCGAAGGTACCCTTTGAAGCACATATCTATCCATTCGGAGCACACGGGCTTTCCCTTGCAACCGAAGAAGTGAGCCAACCGGAAGCAAACCGATACCCGGATGAACACGTTGCCGGATGGATAGACGAATGCGAAGAATGGATTCGCCAGTTGTTCTCTCTCTGAGAAAGGATTTCTATGGAAAGCCTCCGAATCAGCCTGAATGCCGTGTTACCGCTGTTTCTCTACATGGTAGTGGGATATCTCGCAAAACTCGGCAAGCTCCTCGATGATGAAGATGTTTCAAAATTCAATAAAGTCATATTCCGCGTTTTTCTGGCTTTGAGTGTATTCAAAGCAGTACACAACTCCGACCTCAGCACAGCGTTGAGGCCGAAGCTGCTTCTCTTTACGCTGTTGGGAATCCTTTTGGAGTTTTTGATCGGCATTTTTGTTGCAGGACGAATCAGCACCCATCCCAATCAGAAGGGTGTTATTATCCAGGGAGTTTTTCGGTCCAACTTCACGCTGATCGGACTGGCAATCGCGGAAGTGCTGGTTCCAACGGAAGAGATTGCCCCGGTTGCCATGCTCTCCGTTGTTGTCATCCCGGCATTCAATGTACTGGCTGTCGTCTGTCTTTCTTTATACAGCGGGGAAACCGTTCAACCGAAGGAAGTTGCTCTGCGCATTGCCAAAAACCCATTGATCCTTGCAACTGCTGCAGGGATTGCCTGCATGGTGCTGAAAATCCACTTCCCTGAGAGCGTGGAGCGGGCGATCAATGCCATGGGCTCTGCCGCTTCCCCTGTCATGCTGTTCCTCCTTGGCGCATTCTTCCATTTTGAAAGTCTCGGAAAATATGCCAGGCAGATCACAGTGACAACAGTTTTTAAGCTGATTGTGAATCCCGGGGTTTTCCTGACGCTTGGTTATCTGCTCGGCTTTCGCGGAATGGAATTTGCCGGGCTGATTGGCGTTTTTGCTTCATCGGTTGCAGTTTCCTCCTTCACCATGAGCCAGCAAATGGGAGGAGATGCAGATCTGGCGGGAGATCTCGTCGTCTCGACATCCCTCTTTTCCTGCCTGACGCTGTTTGGATGGTGCGTTTTGTTTAAGACACTGGGAGCATTTTAAAAATCCGTCAATCCAAAAAACTTCATAAAAATCCATTTTCATTCTTGACTTTAAAACGAACCTGTGTTACTATCGCAACAACTTTTAAAGGAGAAGCCTTTTATGAAATCTTCCGTTCAGGGCAATCTGCTGCTTACCAGCGCTGCTTCTTTGCGACTTACCAATCGCAGAAACGGCGCGAAAAGTCATGCTCTGAATACGGTTGAAACATCGTGACCGGAAAGATTCCGGCCGAAGAATATACGGATTTAGGTTTTCTCTTCCTATCGTGTTTCTGTCACCGTGTGATCTGACTTTTCGGATCGCGCGGTTTTTTATTCTTTTCCGGCAGAAAAAAGCAACTCCCACATGAAAGAAAGGATTTATTGCAATGGACCAGATCGTCATTTTTGACACAACCCTGCGCGACGGCGAACAATCCCCCGGCTGTTCCATGAATCTCAAAGAAAAAATAGAAGTTGCCCATCGTCTGGAGCGATTGAAAGTGGATATTATCGAGGCGGGATTTGCCATTTCCTCCCCCGGTGATTTCGAATCTGTCAAAACGATCGCAGGCACCGTAAAAGACTGCGCTGTTGCTTCCCTTGCCCGTGCCAACGCAAAGGACATCGACACCGCCTGGGAAGCCGTCAGGGAAGCTGTTTCTCCCAGAATTCATCTGTTTCTCGCAACAAGCCCGCTCCACATGGAATATAAGCTTAAAATGACGCCGGAGCAGGTTCTGGAAGCAACGGCTGCCATGACCAGACATGCAAAAAAATATTGCAGTGATGTTGAATTTTCGGCTGAAGATGCAACCAGATCTGACTGGGATTTCCTCGTAAAAGTAGTCGATACCGCCATCCGTGCCGGAGCCACTACCGTGAATATTCCGGATACCGTCGGCTATACAACGCCAAGTGAAATGCGGGATCTGATTGTCTATCTGCGGGAAAACGTTCCGGACAGTGACAAAGCGGTTTTTTCCGTTCACTGCCATGATGACCTGGGCCTTGCCACTGCCAACTCCCTTGCAGGCGTTCTCGGCGGGGCGCGACAGATCGAGTGCACCATCAACGGCCTCGGAGAACGCGCAGGAAACACCGCTTTGGAAGAAGTAATCATGGCCATGCATACACGGCCCGGCCTCTATCCCTATTTCACCCGTATCGACACAACACAGATCTCCCGGGCAAGCAAAACGGTGTATAACATCATCGGGCAAACCGCCCCGCTCAACAAACCCATTGTAGGGCGAAATGCATTCGCCCATGAATCAGGCATTCATCAGCATGGAGTTCTGGCAAATAAGCAGACCTACGAAATCATGACTCCTGAAGCTCTCGGCATACAGACCAACAATATCGTTCTGGGGAAGCATTCCGGAAAGCATGCCGTGGAAGAACGGCTTCACGAGCTCGGGTACAGCCTCACGAAAGAAGAGCTCCTGGCCTGCTTTGCTGAATTCAAGGATCTCTGTGACAAGAAAAAGGAAATCACAGACGATGACCTCGGAGCGATTGCCGAACACTGCATTCGTTCCGAAGAAGACGTGGAGTTGAAGGGCTATAAGCTGAACTGGTTCTCCATGCACACCTCTAACTTTACAACAGCAACCTGCACCATCAGCCTGGAGAAAGACGGAGAAAAGTTTGAAGATGTTTGCCTCGGTGACGGGCCGATTGACGCTGCGTTCAATGCAATTGACAGAATTGTACAGCCGGCAGAACACACCTTCGACATCTATAATATTCACTCCGTTTCACAGGGGAAAGACACCTTGGGAGACGTCACCGTGAAGCTGGTGTCAGGGGGACGGACCTACACCGGGAAAGGACTTTCCACGGACGTAATGGAAGCGAGCATTATTGCCTATATTACGGCGGTTAACAAGCTGTGTGCCGCCACAGAAAAAAAGGAGAGCTGAACAATGGGAATGACAATGACACAAAAGATCCTTGCCGCACATGCAGGTCTCCCTTCCGTGAAGGCAGGAGATCTGATTGAGGCGAAACTGGATCTGGTGATGGGAAATGATGTGACAACCCCTGTTGCCGTGAAAGTTTTCGATGAAACAGGCTTCACAAAGGTATTTGACCCAAACAAAATAGCCATTCTGTTAGACCATTATACGCCCTGCAAAGATATCAAATCTGCCCAGCTATGCAAAACAGCACGGGAATTTGCGAAACGGTTTTCCATCAAGCACTTTTATGATGTCGGTCAGGTCGGTATTGAGCATGCGCTGCTGCCGGAGAAAGGATTGGTTGCTCCGGCAGAAGTGGTAATCGGAGCTGACAGCCATACCTGCACCTATGGCGCATTGGGCGCTTTTTCCACAGGAGTCGGCTCGACCGATATGGCCGCCGGAATGGCATCCGGGGAAAACTGGTTCAAAGTTCCCTCCGCCATTCAGGTTATGCTGACAGGGAAACCGGCCAGGTGGGTCAGCGGTAAAGATGTGATTCTTCATTTGATCGGGGAAATCGGAGTTGACGGTGCGCTGTATCGCTCGCTGGAATTCACAGGAGACGGCGTTGCCGAGCTTTCCATGGACGACCGCTTTACGATTGCCAATATGGCAATTGAAGCCGGGGCAAAGAACGGGATCTTCCCGGTGGATGAGCATACAAAAGAATATGTAAAAACAAGGGTGAATCGGCCGTGGACTTCCTTCGCCCCTGATCCGGACGCAGAATATGAATCGACCGTAACCATCAACCTCGAAGCACTTCAGCCAACCGTTGCATTGCCGCATCTCCCTTCCAACACCCGCACAATTGATGAAGTAAAAGGGATGAAAATTGATCAGGTGGTTATCGGTTCCTGCACAAACGGGAGGATTTCCGACATGCGAGCAGCTGCGAGCCTGCTGAAAGGCAGAACAGTCGCTGACGGAATTCGATGCATTGTAATCCCCGCTACGCAGGAGATCAGCCTGCAGTGCCTGCAGGAGGGGCTGACCGAAATCTTTCTGAAAGCAGGCTGTGTGTTCTCTGTGCCGACCTGCGGCCCCTGCCTGGGTGGGCACATGGGATGCCTGGCAGAAGGAGAACGCGCCGTTTCCACCACAAACAGGAACTTTGTCGGGCGAATGGGGCACACGAAGAGTGAGGTAATTCTCGCTTCCCCCGCAGTTGCTGCAGCAAGCGCCATAAAAGGCTGCCTCGCGTCCCCGGCAGATCTTTAAGAAGAAGGAGGATTTTCAATGGTTACCGGAAAAGTATATAAATACGGCAATAATATCGACACAGATGTCATCATCCCGGCACGTTACTTAAATGCACCTTCTCCGGATGAGCTGGCGAAACACTGCATGGAAGATATCGACACTTCTTTTGCAACCGTCCCTCATCACGGAGATATCATGGTGGGAGGATGGAATTTCGGCTGCGGCTCTTCCCGTGAACACGCGCCCATTGCCATTCAGGCAAGCGGCATTGCCTGCGTGATAGCTGCAAGCTTCGCCCGCATCTTCTACCGGAATGCCATCAATATCGGATTTCCCATCCTCGAGTGCCCGGAAGCCGCCGAGGCAATTGAGAGCGGAGATACCGTATCCGTCGATTATAAAACCGGGATGATTCGAGATGAGACAACAGGGAAGGTTTTTCAGGCAGCAGCATTCCCTCCCTTTATCGAAAACATTATTGCATACGGCGGTCTTCTCCCCTATCTGAAGGCTCGCCAGGAAGGATAAGAAATGACAGAATATCAAATTGCTTTACTGAAAGGGGACGGCATCGGCCCGGAAATCGTTGAGAGTGCAACAGCTGTCTTGAAAAAAACCGGAGAACTTTCCGGCTTTTCTTTGAACTTTCATGACTATCTGATCGGTGGAATCGCCATTGATGAGACAGGAGTGCCTCTTCCGCAGGAAA
Organism: Oscillospiraceae bacterium; assembly: GCA_017469115.1. GTDB lineage: Bacteria > Bacillota > Clostridia > Oscillospirales > Oscillospiraceae > Limivicinus. Next base: position 26,097 of record JAFUGY010000099.1, on the reverse strand, counting down.
CCATTGACGGTTGCCTTGCCTCTGACTCGGTGTTGCTGGGTGCCGTCGGCGGGCCGAAATGGGACAACCTTCCCGCAGCAATACGCCCGGAAAAAGGTCTTTTGCAGATTCGCAGCACTCTTGGCCTTTATACAAATCTCCGCCCTGCCAGGCTGTATCCTGCATTGGCTGAAAAATGCATGCTGCGTGCAGATCTTGTTGCCGACGGTTTTGATCTTGTGATCGTCCGCGAATTGACGGGAGGCATTTATTTCGGAGAGCGCGGCCGCAGAACAGGACCATACGGTCCGGAAGCATATGACACGGAATGCTACTCCGTTATGGAGATCGAACGAATTGCCCGCGTCGCGTGCTCGACAGCACAGAAACGACGCGGCAAAGTAACAAGCGTGGACAAGGCTAATGTACTGGAATCTTCCCGACTTTGGAGAGAAACGGTACATCGGATTGCGGAAGAATATGAAGGCATAACCGTGGAAGACATGCTTGTAGACAACACGGCACAGCAGCTCATCCGAAATCCTTCTCAATTTGATGTGATCGTCACTTCCAATATGTTTGGAGATATTCTCTCTGATGAGATGAGCCAGCTCACCGGATCAATCGGTATGCTGCCCTCTGCCTCTCTCGGAGACGGAACAAGAGGCCTTTATGAACCGATTCACGGTTCTGCACCAAAATATGCCGGAACAGGGCGCTGCAATCCGATTGCCACGATCCTCTCGGGTGCCATGATGCTGCGATACTCTCTGAATCAGGCTGAAGCTGCAGACCGGATCGAAGCTGCCGTCGATCAGGCTCTGCGTGACGGCTGCCGGACGAGAGATATTGCAGATGATGACAATACAATTCTCTCCTGTGATGAAATGACGGAGGCAATTCTGCAGAGATTATAAAGAGCAACCCTGCTCTAATTTCATCATAATGAAAGCGATAGCTGCCCATGATAAACCGATCAGGGCAGCTATCGCTTTAGATTCTTTATTCCCATGACAGGAATTGATAATTCCTACTGCATTTTGCGAAAAACAGACCGTGCAATGCCAAGCTCTTCATTTGCAGGAATTACATATACTTTCACCCTGGAATCTTCCTTTGAAATGGAAAATCTTCCCTTCCCCTGTTTGTTTTTCTCAGCATCAAAGGCAATTCCGAGGTGCGCAAGAGCGGAGCAGATATTCGCACGGACTACAGACGAGTTTTCCCCGATCCCGCCGGTGAAAACCAGATAGTCAAGCCCGCCTAATTCCGCATAAAAAGCGCCGATATACTTCAGGATAGCATTGCAGTAGGCATCCACTGCCAGAAGAGCGCGTTGATTGCCTTCGTCTGCTGCCTGCTGAATCTCACGCAGATCATTGCTGACGCCTGATATCCCGAGCAATCCGCCCTTTTTATCCATTCCGAACAGGATTTCTTCCATCGGCATTCCCTGCTGGAGCAGATACGGGATGATATAGGCATCCATATCCCCACTGCGATTGGCATGAGGGATACCGGTCTGAAGGGAAAACCCGAAAGAAGTGTCTACCGAGCAGCCATTCTCAATGGCGCAAATCGAGCCACTGCCTCCCAAATGGCAGGAAATCAGCTTATACGTGCTGCCGGCTTCCTGCGAAATTTGATCGGCAATATAACTGTGGCTTGCTCCATGGTAGCCGAAGCGCTGAATTCCGTATTTTTCATACCACTCATAAGGAAGCGCATACAGCTTGCGGGAAAGAGGAATCGTTTGATGAAAGGCTGTTTCAAAGCATCCTACCATCCGCTTTCCCGGCAGAAGATTGCGAAACACCCCGATTGCCTGCAGATACGGCGGATTATGTGCCGGGGCAACATTCACGTATTCCTTCATAGCGTCCATAACCTCGTCGGTAAGGTCATGAACGCCGTAATATCCCTTTGCAAGCACCGTTTTGAACCCGACCGCATCCAGCTGCGCAAGATCATCCAGCACTTTGCCCTCGCTGTTGAGAAGAACATCAAGAAACAGACGAATTCCGGATGCGTAATCCGGAATATCCTGGTTTTCACACTTTACTGACCATCCGGTTTTTGCGTTGGTATAAGAAAAGATTGCATCTTTTCTCCCGACGCGTTCCGTCCTCGCTTCCGCGAGGACAGTTTCTTCCGGCATACGGAACATTTTATATTTCAGAGAGGTACTGCCTACATTACAAACAAGAATCAGCATACAAAACCTCCATTCTCTTTGTGCATTGGCTCATCTTCTCTGCCCATCGGCTCATTGAGCCAATGGGCAACAGCCCCCTGTTGAAGGGCTCTCTCATCCATTGGCTCATTTCAAAATGTTTGAGCCAATGCTAATATTATTCTGCTTTTACCGCTGTGCAGATTCCATTCAGGTGTTTTTGAGTATATCACGTAGAGGGCAAAAAAGAAAGCGAGAAACAGAGCTTACAGCGAATATCTTCATTCCGCCAAATCGAGATTGATAAATCAATCTGTTTTTGTTATGCTATCCTGGTAAGAAGGCATTTCTTTTCGGAAATGTTTACAAGAAACACAGCCAATTTAAAAAAAGGAGAAAAACATTATGACTGAAAATATGAAATGGATCAGAGAGCCAGAGAACTATTCCATCTCTTCCGATCGAATTGAAATCACAACTATGCCCCACACAGATCTTTGGCAGAGAACCTATTATCATTTTCGGAATGACAACGCTCCGGTTTTACAGATTGAAACGGAAGAGAAGTTTTTCTCTTTTGTGGTGAAAACAGATTTCACGGAAAGCCGTCATCGCTTTGATCAGTGTGGAATCGTCATGTATCTGGATTCGGAAAACTGGCTGAAAGGGTCGGTGGAATTTGAAAATGAGCAGTTCCAGCACCTCGGGTCGGTAGTCACCAACCACGGCTATTCCGATTGGGCGACAACTGCAATCCCGGCTGATGTGAAAACCATGTGGTACCGATTCAGCCGGAGAGAGGATGATTACTGCATCGAATGTTCTCAGGACGGTGAAAACTTCACCCAAATGCGTGTATGCCACATGTGGGAAGGCAGAGATAAAATCCGCTTCGGCGTTTATGCCTGCAGCCCGGAAGATTCCAGTTTTAAAGCAGTATTTACCGATATGAACCTCACCGAATGCGCCTGGAAAGCCCACGACGGCCAGCAGCCGGATGAAGCATAAGAAGAACGGCTAGCAGAAAAACAATTCTTTAAGTTTTGGAGATTTGCACAAAAATATAGTTGACGGAACGAGTATTTTTCGGTAAAATAGTGATACGACATCCATTTGACAAATTGTTTGGGTGTAACAGAAATTATTTAAGGAGGAAACTATGAAAAAACTACTCGCAATGCTTCTTGCACTGTGCATGTTGTTTGCACTGTGTGCTTTCTCCGCTTCTGCTGACGGCGTGGGCGGGACTGCTTATCCCAACCCGTTGCAGGATGTCCGGGTCCGCCAGGCGCTATGGTATGCCATTGATATGGACGCTATTGTGGATGCGCTGTGGAACGGCACCGTAACAGCTGCACACAAGTCGCTCGTTCCAGAAGGGTACTGGCAGGCTGATGGCTTGACTGAGTACACCTACAATCCGGAAAAGGCAAAAGAGCTCCTCGCTGAAGCCGGTTGGGATGGCAGCTACACCATCCAGGCTGTTTACTACACTGGCAACCTGCTCGACACCATCACAGTCATCCAGCAATTCTGGGCTGATGTCGGTGTAAAGATGGAGTTCCAGCTTTTGACTGACAACCTCACCGCTTTGCTGTGGACTCCTTCTCCTGACGGAGTACACTCTGCTGTCGATTGGGACATCTGCTTTGCAGGCACCAACGCACTGACCCTAGGCGAATTCTATAATCGTCATCACAGCACTGCAGCCAACAACTCCACTGTTCTCCCTGATCCGACTCTCGATGCTCTGATCGAGACAGCCAAGGTTGCTGTTACGATGGAAGATCAGAAGGTTGCCTATGACTCTATCCAGCTTTACGAAAATGAGAATGTCGAAGTGATTCCTCTGTTCTATATTCCTTCCTGGGTCGTGACCTCTTCCCATCTTGACATGAAAGGTAACCCGGCAGGTAATGATCAATTTGCCTATCAGAAAAACATTCTCGACTGGACGACTGACAGGCCGGACAATACGATGTACACCAACACCGGCGCTGTAAACTTCCTCGAGCATCCTGCAACCAACCCGGCTCTCTTCTGGCATCAGGAAGTTGTATTTGACCGCCTGCTCAATGCCAATCAAAGCCTTGCTCCGACAGATGGTCAGCTGGCAGAAAGCTTTGAGGTATCTGAAGACGGCACTGTAATCACTTTCACTTTGAGAGACGGTGTAAAATGGCATGATGGCGAACCCTTCACTGCAGATGATGTGAAGTGGACCTTTGAGTATTATCCGACGGTCCCCGGTGCCAACTCTGTTATGACCGATGTAATAACTGACACCAAAACCATCACGGTAGACGGCAACAAAGTAACCTTTGAGTTTAATAATCCGCAGCCGAACGCTCTGACGGTCTTCTCCCAGTGGCCTGTTCTGCCGAAGCACTGCCTGGAGAAGGTTACCCCTGAGAATTTCTCTGCGGACACCTTCTGGCAGAATCCGATCGGTACAGGCCCGTTCAAGGTAGATACTGTGAAGCTTGGCGAGTATACCATTCTCACACGTAACCCGGATTACTTCATCCAAGGCAGCGGCAATATTGAAAAGCTGTATCTCTATCCTTCCACCGACGCAGGCGATGAAAACCTCATCACCAATGCCATGGCAGGCCAGATTGACTATGCATTCTGTAAAGACTCCTCTCAGGTTCAGCAACTGTTGAATCTGGACGGCTACACCGTCGAGACTGTAAACGTCACCTTCCCGCGGTATATCTTCGTCAACATGTTCGAAAGATAATCAATTACCGGCCTGGATATTTACAATCCCGCAATATCGGGGCTATCTCCTACAGGATAGCCCCTTGTTTTATATCCTGACAAGAAAGGAGCACGGCTATGCTGAATTATATCATCCGGAAGCTGTTGAGCATGATTCCAATGCTGTTGATCATCACTTTTTTGATTTATCTCGGCGTGGAATTAATGCCCGGCGACGTGATGGATTTTCTGATCCCGATGGATCAGCTTGCAGAGATGACGCCGGAGCAGGTTGACGCTTTCAAAGCCGCAAAAGGTCTGGACGGGCCAATGATCGTGCGTTATTTCAACTGGCTTAAAGATATCTGCAAAGGTGATCTCGGCTATTCTCTGCAGAATAATATGCCGGTAGGCGAATTGATGATGCAAAAGCTTCCCGCAACAATTGAGCTTTCCCTTGCAGCGCTGTTTATCTCCACAGTGTTGGGTATTCTGCTTGGTGTGATTTCTGCACTGCGTAAGGGGCGGCTGTCTGACAACCTGTTGACAATTGCAGGCATGATCGGTGTAGCAATCCCACAATTTCTATTTGGTGTGTTCTGTATCATCATCTTCTGCCTTAACCTCAAGTGGTTTCCTGTCGGGCAGAGAGGAACGGGAGGCCTTGGGGACGAGCTGCATCATCTGTTTCTGCCGGCATTTGTACTTGGTATCTCCATGACCGCCGGTGTTATGCGGTATTCCCGCTCCAGTATGTTGGACTCGATGAATCGGGACTATGTCAAAACAGCCAGAGCAAAAGGGTTGCCGGAGTGGAAAGTAAACCTCTTCCACGGATTCCGTGTCGCCTGTACTCCGGTGATGGTGCTGATCGGTTTTCGTCTCCCGATGCTGATTAGCGGCTCCATAGTAATTGAGAACATCTTTCAGTGGCCGGGTGTCGGCAGATGGTTTACTGATGCCGTGAAAACGCAGAATACCCCGATTATCATGTCGGTCGGTCTCTTCATGGTACTGTTGGTGTTGCTGTCAAGCCTGCTTGTAGATATATTTACAGCAGTGTTGGATCCGAGGGTGAAACTGTCATGAGTAGTATCAGTAAAGGGATCAGAAGAACAGCACTCGACCGGAAAATGGATAAAATCCGGGCGCTGGAGGAAAGCGGAAAGCTCGGTACGAAACTGACAAACCGTACACTTCGGAAACTGATGGCAAACAAGCTGGCCGTATTCGGTGCTGTTATGTTTGTTGTTATATGTATTTTGTGCTTTGCAGCTCCGCTCTTTACAAAATGGGCACCAACACAAATCAGTCTGCGTGAAAGGATGATTGGGCCATGTGCAGAACATCTTTTTGGCACTGATCAGATGGGGCGTGATATCTGGTCGAGAATGCTGTATGGTGGGCGAATCAGTATAATCGTCGGTCTCGGGAGCGCCCTCGGGGCTGCCCTCATCGGTGTTTCTCTCGGTATGTTTGTTGGTTATAAGGGTGGTTGGCTGGATGCTATTATTCTGAAAATATCTGACGTTTTTCTATCCTTCCCGCAGATGGTTCTGATCATCATCATTGTGGCTCTCGTCGGTCAAAGCCTGAACAATATGATTATCATTTTCATTCTGACCGGGTGGCCAAGCATGTACCGTATGGCAAGGAGCAAAGTACTCTCGCTCAAAGAAGAGGAGTTTGTTCAGGCTCTGCGTGCCTTTGGGATTTCTGATCTGAAAATCGCCTTTAAACATATGCTCCCCAATACGGTAGGGCCGATTGTTGTCAACATTACGCTTTCTACCGCCATGTTCATTCTTCAGGAAGCGTCTCTTTCCGTGCTCGGCTATGGCGTACCACAGGAAATTGCCACGTGGGGTAACATTATCAATGTCATCACAAATGCAGGTGTGATTCGTTATGACTGGCTCGGATATTGGTGGATGTGGCTGCCGTGTGCCATCATGTTGATCCTATTCGTTTTGTCAATCAACTTCATCGGCGATGGGCTGCGTGATGCAAGCGACCCGACGCAGATCGGTTAAGGAGGGAGAAACATGCCAGAAAACAATAATAATGACGTTGTTTTGCGAGTAAAGGATCTGCATGTCAGCTTCTATACCAATCAAAGATGCAATAATGTTCTCAGAGGTGTCAGTTTTGACATTCGCAGAGGCAGAACCCTTTGTATTGTAGGGGAATCGGGATGTGGGAAATCGGTCACTGCCAACTCTATTCTACGGTTGCTTCCGGACCTTTCCCGTATTGAATCCGGATCCATCACTTATTACAAAGAAGACGGCACTGAAGTTCGCCTTGACCAGCTTGAGAAAAACGGCAAAGAGATGCGAAGCCTGAGAGGAAAAGATATCGCCATTATCTTTCAGGATCCGATGACTGCTTTAAACCCGGTTTATACTGTTGGACATCAGATCCGGGAAATCATTAAAGAACACAAACCAGGGTTAACAAAGCAACAGCTCAAACAGGAATCCATTCAGGATCTCGCTGAAATGGGCATTCCTGCAGCTGAAATTCGTGACGGTGAGTATCCCCACCAGTTTTCCGGCGGAATGCGGCAGCGGGCAATGATTGCTATGGGTATGTCCTGTGAACCAAAAATACTGCTTGCCGATGAACCTACCACAGCGTTGGATGTAACCATCAGTGCTCAGATTTTCGACCTCATGAATGGCCTGAAACGAGACCACGGAACAGCAATTATGATGATCACTCATAATATGGGCGTTGTGGCAGAAATGGCTGACGAAGTAGCCGTTATGTACATGGGAAACATTGTGGAATACGGAAAAGTGGAAGATGTGTTTGCCAATCCGACACACCCCTATACCAAGGCTCTGCTGCGGTCTATTCCGGTTCTCGGCAAAGGCCGAAACCAACAGCTTGAACCAATCCGTGGTGTGACACCGGATCCTTTCAACCGACCGAAAGGATGTCAGTTCTGCCCCCGATGTGATTACGCCGGAGAACGATGTGAGACAGAAATGCCGTCTGAAGAATGGGTTAAGGAAGGCCATTACACACGCTGCTTCCACTTCAGGGAGGTGATGAAAGATGGAAAATAAAGAAATACTTCTGAAAGTCAGAAACGCAAAAACATATTTTCCAATCAAAAAAGGCGTGCTGAAAAAAACAGTAGGCTATGTAAAAGCTGTCGATGATATCAGCCTTGATGTTTATCGGGGAGAGACTCTTGGCCTCGTCGGGGAATCGGGCTGCGGGAAATCGAGCCTTGGAAAATCCATCCTTCAGTTAGTGCCGGTTACAGATGGCAGCATGGAGTACAAGTTTGAAGATGGATACAAGGATCTACGAAAACTTTCCCGTACAGAACTCGATAATGCCAGGAAAAAAATTCAGATCGTATTTCAGGATCCATACTCCTCTCTGAACCCCGCTTTTACCATATTTGGTTCTTTGGAAGATCCTCTTATTAAATTTGGTATCAAAGATAAAAAAGAGCGTATAGAAAAGATCGGTAAACTGCTGGAAGACGTCAATCTCCCGCGCGATTACATGACGCGCTACCCCAATGAATTTTCCGGTGGTCAGCGGCAGAGAATCGGCATTGCAAGAGCTCTTTCTGTTGATCCTGAACTGATTATCTGTGATGAGGCTGTCTCTGCGTTGGATGTTTCCATACAAGCACAAGTTCTAAAGCTTCTCAACAAACTGAAAGAAGAGCGGAAGCTGACCTATATCTTCATTACTCATGATCTTTCGGTGGTAGAATATCTTGCCGATCGGATTGCCGTCATGTATCTTGGCAGAATTGTAGAGCTCACAACATCAGAAGAATTATTTGCCAACACTCTGCATCCTTATACAAAAGCCTTGCTCAGCGCTATTCCCATTGCAGACCCCACAAAGAAGAAAAAACGTATTCCGCTTCAGGGGGATGTACCATCTCCAGCCAATCCGCCCTCCGGTTGCACATTTCATCCGAGGTGTCCTGATTGTGCCGAACAATGCAAAACAGAGCGGCCGATTTTGGAAGAATATATCATCAACGGAGTAAGCCACTTCGTCTCCTGTCACAAGGTCAAGGCGGCACTGGAAGCAAAAGGAATCAAAGCGGAGAGATCCAAATGAAAACAATTCGTGATTTTAAGGGTGTTATCCCGGCAGTTCTTTCTGTATTCGATAAGAACGAGAATCTCAACGAGCAAGACACCAGAGCATTCATTCGCCATCTCATGCGTTATGAGATTGGTGGACTCTACCTTACCGGCTCGACCGGTGAAGCATTTTTGATGAACTCTGAGGAGCGGAAACGTCTGGTTGAAATCGTCATGGATGAAGTCGGCGAGGCTTTGCCGGTTGTCGTTCATGTAGGGGCAATTTCAACGAGAGAATCCATTGCTCTGGCTGAACACGCCAAAAGTGTAGGCGCCGCAGGTATCTCCAGTGTTCCGCCTTTTTACTTCAAATTTAACGAGGAGCAGATTTTCAATTATTATCGGGATATTGCTGAAGCTACAGATCTGCCCATGATTGTTTATAATATTCCTCTCGCCGGAATGATGACTGTTGGCATGATTGAGCGATTATCCTAAATTGAAAACGTAAAGGGCGTAAAGTATACCGGGACAGCGCTCTATGAGGTCACACAGATTCGCGATGCCTGCAAACCTGATTTTCAGATCTACGGTGGATGTGACGAGCTTGGCTCTTCCAACATAGCACTTGGTGTCGATGGAATCATAGGATCGTTCTACAACTGCATCCCTGACCTGTACTTGAAGATCTGGAAAGCTGTCAAAAATTCCGATGTGCAGACAGCTTCTATCCTGCAGCGGAAAGCCTTACAGATTATCATGTTGGGAGTAAAATCCGGCAGCATGATGGCATGCTTGAAACTATGGCTACGGTGTGCAGGCATACCCGCCGGATATGCAAGACGCCCATTTACCAACTTCACAGAAGAGGAAGCGGAGTTCCTTGTCCGCAGCCTGTTGGAACTGGATGAAACGGAAGCCATCGGGCTGGATCTTGTGAAACAAATCAAAGCAACATCTCCTTCCGTTAAATGAACGCGGATGCCGCTGCATCTGCCTCGTTGCGGGGATAGCACAACAGCAACACCTCTGAACCATACTCGGCCAAACGGTGTTGCTGCTGTTTTTATGTAAAGATAAGCGTCACTTTCAGGTATCCATGGAAAGCTGTACCAAAAATTGTTCTATCAGAGAATTCACTGTCTCCGGTTGATCGGTATTGGAATTGTGGCCTGCATTTCTGATCCATTGGATGGGAATTCCGGTTTTCTTATGCCATGCTTTGTTGTAGCGAATGCAGGAACCGGCACGGTCTTTTTCCCCGCAAATCAACAACGCCGGGCATTTCAGTTCATAAGGCAGATCCGCTTCCATTGCTTCCGCTAACATGCGGAAACCATGGCCGGATATCTTTGCATATCGTTCCTGATCACCATCGTACACCATCATAATATCATGCATCAGCTGTCTGCCATATTCAGTGGTAGCCACACCATTCGTCCCGGATTGCAAAAGCCACTTCCATGGATAGTGTCGATAAACCGGCTCCATCCGTTTCAGCAGCCAGATTTCTGCAGCCGTCACGTATTCTCTTTGCAGAGGAGCTGAATCAATCGAGATGAACCCTCGCAGTTTATCCGGGAACATCTGTGAATAAGCCTGCCCGACATAGCCTCCCATGGATTGCCCGATGATAACGGGATTACGGATCTGCTCCTTTCTGAAAATCTCATTCAGCCAGCTGGCTTTGTCCATGAGGTTAAAGGAAAAATCAAAAGGCCAGGAAGCAGCGTGCCCTGGGGCATCCCAAACAAACACACGAACCTTCTTCGCAAAATATTCCATCTGCTTGTCAAAAAGGCGGTGGTCTGCAGTCAGCCCCGGCAGAAAAATGAGTGTTATGCCGTTTTCCGGAAAGCCATCATTCACCCAGTAATGAATTGCGCCACATCGGGTTTCAAAAATACTTTCCCTCATGCTTCAGGTCTCCTGATCGGGTGGCGAATCACCGTCTTCAACTTCTCCGGAGCAGTCTTTCTGGCATCGCTCAAATAGATCTCATGGTGCAAGCGCTCAGCGGTGATGTCCAGCACATAACCCTGCTGCTCCATGTAAGCATGCATACGGGAAACGGTCTCAGGTTCCTCATCATATGGGCCGATATGCATGCATTGAACGCACAGCCCCTCGTCATAATGCAGAAACTCCACTTTTGAAAAGTCTGTCTTCTTTTTCCTGGTAGCTTCTTCCACTGCCCATTCGAAATCATCCCCGGTCACAAAATCCGGCAGGCGGATTACAGAGATCCACCGGAACTGCTCTTTATGCGTGTAGTCAATCCCGAATACACCGTCCTGCCACCAGAAACCTTCCAGCGGGGGAACCACATAGTCAAAATAACCCTCAATGCAGTGATCGCCCATCTTGCTCATCTTGATGGTAAATGCAATACCGTACAGCAACCCGATGGACTGTTTATAGGCACCATCCTCCAGATTCGGATCGCCCTGCCCGCGAACGGCGATATAGTTCATGGGTGGCACCGTTACAATTCCGGGCGTGTTTTTCGGCATGTAGAATTCTTTATATTCTTTTTTGAAATCAAATGCCATTTCTTTCTCCTTTCAAAGCATCCTTTTCTGCTTTTCCAAATTTATTCCCGTTTTTATCGATGTCAAGAACCCGTATGAAACAGGTGCCCGTTTGTTCTCCTATTGTACTGGACGAAAGGATACCTTGCAAGGCATTTCTTACGTTTTTATCCTTGTAAAATGAAATTCTGAGAAATTTTATTTTTTCCTGTAACGAAAACCTTTTCTCTCCGTCTAATCTATGAGTATGACAAAAGGAGGTGAGAATGTGGCCCTGAACAACAGCGAAAAAATCTATGAAACCTATTATATGAAGGTGTTTTCCTATGTAATGACGTTGGCGGGAAATCGCTCAGATGCAGAGGAGATTACACAGGAAACGTTCTTTCGGGCTTTTTCCAGGAGCAAGGATTTCCGGGGAGAGTCCGATGAAGTAACGTGGCTCTGTGCTATTGCGCGTAACTGCTTTCTGGATGAAAAACGCCGTCAGAGCAGAAATGAACCGTTTCCGGAAGAACTGCCCGAAGCGGGAGATACCCTCGAACAGGCTACGGCCGATCGGGACAGCTCTTTTCGGATTCATCTGGCACTCCATCATCTGGAAGAGCCATACCGGGAAGTATTCGAGCTGAGAGTGTTTGGTGAATTGAGTTTTCGGGAGATCGGAATGATCTTCAGCAAAACCGAAAACTGGGCGAGGGTCACTTATCACCGCGCCAGGCTCAAATTACAGGAAAGGATGCGTGACTGAAATGAAATTTGATTGTGCTGTTATCAGAGATCTCCTGCCGCTCTATACCGATAACGCCTGCAGCGAAAAAAGCCGGGAAGCAGTGGATGAGCATCTCCGGGAGTGTCCGGATTGCCAGGATTATCTGCACAGGCTCCAGAGTTCTGAAATTGAAACCAATCTTCACAATGAGAAAAATGAAGTAATCGAATACGGTATCAGGCAATTCAAACGGCGGTCTGCTGCCGTGGGGTCAGCCATCTCTGGCTCCTTTATGATTCCAATTCTGGTTTGTTTGTATCTCAACTTTGTTTTTGGGGCAACACCCGGCTGGTTTTTCATCGTATTGGCTTCACTCTGTGTGGCAGCTTCCCTGACCATTGTGCCGATTATTGTTCATGAAGATAAGCTGTTCTGGATGTTCTGCTCTTTTTGCGCCAGCCTTGTGGTATTGCTGGGTGTAATATGCCTCTACACCCATGGAAGCTGGTTCTGGATTGCTGCCAGTTCTTCCCTGTTTGGGCTGGCTGCAGTTTTTCTTCCCTTTTTCGTTAGAGCCAAACCGATTAAAAAACTGCTCGGTAACCACAAACCGCTGCCCTATATCCTCGGGCTGGATATTGCATTATTCATGAGTATGATGAATGCAATCTTTACTCACGGCAGACAAACTGCTCTGTTTGCACGCGGGATTCTCATCGTCATCGTGCTGGTTTTATTTGAACTATTCCTGAAGAAACGCTCTCAACAATAAGCAATTCTTCCTCATCCTCCGACAAAATGAACTGCCCCGGAATCATTTCCGGGGCAGAATGATTGAAACTTCTTATTTTTTCCCGACGAGCAGCATAGAATCGCTGAGGAACATAAGCCTGGATTCTGTTTTATTCATGAACATCCCGTCGGCTGTAGGTATCATACGAATCTCTTCAAAGCCTTCCTCTTTCAGCTCTTTTACAAACTGATCCATATCTCCATAGCGGGATTTCCCCATCAGATCGTGAATGGCAAAGGTCCCGCCTTTTTTCAGGACACGGAACGTCTCTCGCAGCAGCTTCTGTTTATCAACACCGCTGATGTTATGATAAACATAGTTGCTCGTCACCGCATCGAAACATCCATCCGGGAATTCCAGGTGATTCGCATCGCCCTTGCGGAAGGTAATGTTTTCTGCACCTTCTGCTTTCGCGTTGGTTTCACAGCGCTCCTTGCTGAAGGATGCATACTCCGCTCCCCACCGGTCTATGCCGACAACTCTCCCCTGAGGATTTCGAAGTGCCACCTGAATACCAAGTGCACCACTGCCGCACCCGACATCCAGACATACTCCACCGTCCGGCAGAGTAATATAGTTTGCTACTCCATCGATAATCTGTTTTGAGAGTTTACGCTTTCCTTCATAAGAAAAACGGTTATGAGCATAAACACACCAAGTCGTCCACGCGCCGCAGCCAGCTGCTCCGAGAGAAAGCGCTCCCGCAAGCGATTTTTTCACAACAGGCTTCACAGGGGCTTTTCCGGCGAGCATTGCACCTGCAGCCAACGCCGCTGTGGCAGCGGCAAACCCAGCCGTCATCCCGTTGGGAACCCAGTTTTTATAATCTGCTTTCATAGTGTAGTCCTCCGAATCGTTTATTAAATTAGCAATAGCTATTAATTATTAGGTCCGTTTAACCATTATAACCTATTCTTTAAAAATAGCAAGCTCTTTCTATCTGAAACTTCCTACGCATAGTGAAGCCTCTGTTTGCGTTTTCCTTTACAGATCTCGGTTTTCCCTGTATACTCTCATATAAAAATACTTGATGGAGAAAAAGCATGAAAAACGGTAGTGTGACGACAGGCAACACGGAGATGTACTACGTTTCCTTTGGGAAGGGCGGGAAGAATCTTGTCGTTTTACCGGGCCTTTCAGACGGACTGGCTACTGTCAAAGGCAAGGCTCTGATTCTGTCGTATCCATACAGAAAGTTTTTTCAAGACTATACCGTATATCTATTCAGCCGGAAAAACGATATGCCCGATGGATATACCATCAGGGATATGGCAAAGGATCAGATTCTGGCCATGAAAAAGCTTGGAATCGATCAGGCATATCTGTTGGGCGTCTCTCAGGGCGGCATGATTTCCCAATATATTGCAATAGACCATCCTGAAATGGTGGCGAAGCTGATCCTTGCTGTTACAGCACCAAATGCGAACAGCATTGTGAAAGACGTTGTTTCCTGCTGGATTAACATGGCGGAACAAGGGAATCACACGGCTTTGATGCTTGACACCGCCGAAAAAATGTACTCTGAAGACTATCTGCGAAAAAACAGAAAGGTATTCCCTTTTCTTGCGAAAGTGACAAAGCCTTCAAGCTATGACCGATTTTTGAAAAATGCCCATGCCATTCTTGGATTTGATGCTCGGAATGCGTTATCAAAGATCCACTGCCCTACCCTCATTCTCGCCGGAAGCGATGATCACACCATCGGAAACGATGCTGCCTTTGAGCTGAACCGTGCAATTGCAGGCAGTAAATTATTTGTTTATGAAGGGCTCGGGCATGGTGCTTTTGAGGAAGCGAAGGACTTTTATGATCGGGTTCTGGAATTCTGCAATGAATAATCCTTATGTCTGGAAAAGAGAAACATATCTCACGGTTCCTGTTGTTTCCCTGTTGTTTCTCCGCTAATTTCCCGTTTATTTACAAATTGTTCATAATTCATTCGCGATAAGGGACGTTTATGGGACAACCTGTCTGCTACAATTGATTCAGGCAATCGAAATTTTTAGTGCCAAAGGAACGAAAAAGGAGCATGACAGGATGAAAAAAGAAAACAACTTAAGCCAGTATCTGACAAGCGTAAGCGATGTTCAGGAAAAGGAAATTGAATGGGTTATTCCGAAATGGATTGCAAAAGGCGGCATCACGCTTCTTGTCGGAGATGGCGGAATCGGCAAGACAAATTTATGGTGCTATCTGATCGCCAGAATCAGCGGCGGACTGCCAACCATGCTGGATGACCCCGATTATGAAAGTGAAGTTCCTCCCGGAATGGCTGCCACAATCAATTACTCGAACAAAACCATTTATGAACATGGGCCAAACCGCACCTGCCTCTACTTTTCGAAAGAAGATTCTACAGCGACACGGCTTAAAGAAGCTCTCGATCTGTATGGCAGTGACACAGAAAACATCCACACCATCGAAATTGAGCATCTGCATGGATTCAACTATGCTTCTCAGGATCTGAAGGATATTATTGAAGAGCAGCGCCCTGCCATCTGCATCTTTGACCCGGTGCAGGCTTTTTATCCGGGAGGGGCATCCATGTCTTCCCGCCAGCAAAGCAGAGAAGCGCTGGATCATCTGATTCAGCTGGGGCAAGCGTATAACACTGCTTTTCTTCTCGTTTGTCATACAAATAAACGCAAAACGGATGACTGGCGTGAGCGCATCTCCGGCACTGCCGACCTGCCGGATATTGCAAGAAGCATCATTTTCACTTCCTACACGGAGCTGATGCCGAACCACAAGATGCTCTACATCAGCAACGAGAAAAACTCCTATGCACCTCTGCAGGAAACAGTTCTCTACACGATTAGAGAAGGCGGGAGGATCACCTACGCTGGAACCTCAGAAAAGAGATTTGCAGAATATGCAACTTCAGCTCCTTATAAAAAGGCAGAAGAAAAGGCAAAAAGCCAGAAAGAACTGTGTAAAGAAGCAATTCTTACTGCTTTGCAGGAACACGAAGAAATGATCGTAAAGGAATTAGATGACGCAATCACTACTTTGGGGTTCAGCTCAAAAATGTGCAGAAATGCCAAAGAAGAACTAATAGCCGAAGGAATGATTGCACGTCAGTGTTTGTCTGCGCAAAGCGAAGAGGACGGAAGAAAAGGCGTAAAATGGATTCTCCGCCCGGCAGAAAAAACCTTATGACGAATTAGAATCATAACTTGCCCAAGTTGTCCTAACTTGCCTAACTTGCCCCCTGCTGCGCATATGCATTCTCATGGGCAAGTTAGACAAGTTAGGCAAGTTTCTTTCATTACAAGGATGGCAATTTCCTATGATGTGTGTTATAATTTGGTTAGCCTAACCGCAATCAGACTCCGGTTAAATCATTCAAGCTATTGTGGGGTACTATTTATGACAGCTGCCGTTTTACAGGGAACTCTGATTCCCTTTTTAGGAACCAGCTTAGGGGCCGCGATGGTATTCTTTCTGAAGAAGCAGATTTCTGACTCTCTTCAGAAGATTCTGACGGGATTTGCCGCCGGGGTGATGGTAGCAGCTTCTTTCTGGAGCCTGCTGCAGCCGGCCTTGGAGAGCAGTGAGGGAATGGGAAAGCTCTCTTTTGTCCCGGCGGCCGTCGGCTTTCTGATCGGTGTGGGGTTTCTGCTGCTTCTTGACGAAGTCACACCGCACATGCATATGGACAATCAGGATGAGGGTCCGAAAAGCTCTCTCAAACGGACAACCAAGCTGATTCTTGCCGTGACGCTTCACAACATCCCGGAGGGAATGGCCGTCGGCGTTGTATATGCAGGATGGCTGGCCGGCGGGTCGGGAATCAGCCGTGCGGGGGCTCTTGCGCTTGCTCTCGGCATCGCCATTCAGAATTTTCCGGAAGGAGCGATCGTCTCACTGCCGCTTCGCGCAGAGGGGATGCCGAAGTCGAAAACCTTCTTTTACGGCGTTTTATCCGGTGCAGTAGAGCCGGTTGCAGCATGGGTCACGATTGCGGCAGCTGCAGCCGTCATCCCGGTGATGCCGTATTTTCTGGCTTTTGCGGCAGGGGCAATGATGTATGTTGTAGTAGAGGAGCTGATTCCTGAGATGTCAGAAGGGAAACACTCCAACGCAGGCACAGTAGCCTTCTCTCTCGGTTTTGTATTAATGATGATATTGGATGTTGCCCTCGGGTAACATCCACATCAGAAAGGCAAACCGCCTAAAAGTAATTCCGGACCAGTTTTAGCATTCCTCTATATTAGAGCCATTTTCAAAAAGCAGCTATGCGGTCAAACCGCATAGCTGCTTTTGTATTAACCGTTTTTCTTCGCTTTGAGATACTTTCTAATTGCGAGGAATTCCCAGAGAGCGAGAGCTGCAAATGCAATTACATCTATAATCGTTAGCGTTGTTACCCATGCCGGTGTCTTTGTTTCAAGATGATCTCCTGTTCTGGAATTGACAACAGAATACAGAATATGGTGCACACTGTCACGCATCGCAAGAACGGATGTTGCACTGGTATCGGTAATCGTTGCGTTATTTCCGGTAAGGCTCAACATTCTGTCTGCACCACCACGAATAATGAGATCTGCATTCTGATATCCGCCACCGTTGAACCAGTCAGTCACAATCGTGCCTGTGAAGCCCCATTCACCACGAAGAACTTTTGTATTCAACGCTTCGCTGACTGCAGCAAATGTGGTTCCGATGCAGTTATACGAATTCATGCAGGCCGTAGAATGGCCTTCTTTAACGCATATTTCGAACGTCTTCAGGTAGATTTCTCTCATAGCCTGTTCATTTGACCATGTCATAATCTCCTGTCGGCCGGCTTCCTGATCGTTGAGTGCAAAATGCTTCATATAGGTAAGCAGACCGTATTTATTTGCACCACGGATTTCTGCTGCAGCAATCTTTCCGCTCATGACGCCATCTTCTGAGTAATACTCAAAGTTTCTGCCGGAGAATGCGCTGCGGTGTATATTTTGCGCCGGACCATACCAGCCGGAAATGTTCATCGCATCTGCCTGCTGACCCATCATATCTCCACGGGTCTCTGCAAGTTCCTGATTCCAGGTTGCGGCAATCATTACTGCTGATGGGAAAGCCGATCCACGGACACCATCAACATAGTTGGAGTAGATGGACTGCGGACCATCACATTCCACCGTTGCAGGAAGCTTGATGGAGCTGATTTCTGCAGTAGAATACCCGCCATAAGCAATCAGAGTATTCATCTCATCAAAGGTGAGCTGATCGAGAAGTTTATCCCACTTTGCATCACTATATGCAACGCCCTTCAGATCCGTAATCTTCAGGCCATTCTTTGCACCAGTTGTGGGCATCACATCAGAAGAAACATCCAGCACCTTGACGTCCGGGTTCTTCATAAAGCGGGCAGCATCCAGATAACTCTCATCCAGAACAGTATTTGGTTTTGCAGTGGCTTCTTCATAGTTTGCAAAAGAGTCTTTCCGGCTGAGATAGGTAATGCCGATTCCTGCCACGTCATCAAAGAGATTTACTGCGGTGGCTTGATCGCTTTCCCGTTTTCCGTCTTTCTCGTCACTATAAATCACATCTTTTGCACGGGAAACACTCTTGCTATCCAAAACAGTATGGGAATCGGATCGGATGGAGAAGACATATTCTCCCTTTTCAAGAACGTATGCCCCGCCTTTTGCTTTGATGCCGAGATAGTCATAGGAAGCAATGTCTTCCCATTTTACGGAGAGAGTGATTGTTTCACTTTCACCCGGCTGAAGGAGCTTCGTTTTGCCAAACTCCGCAAGATTGACACTTGCTTTCTCAATCCCTCCATTGGTATAAGGCGGGGTGTAATAAAGCTCAACAACACTCTTGCCAGCCACGGAACCGGTATTCTTTACCTCTGCAGTAATCGTTACAATATTGCCGTCATCCTGCAGATCCGTGATTTTCTGTGAAAAATCGGTATAGCTGAGACCATAGCCGAAGGGATACTGCACGTACTCGTCATAATCAATCAGACCTTCTTCTGCTGCGGTTTCGTAGAACTTATAACCGACATAAATACCCTCAACATAGTTGACGAAGTATTTCTTTGCACGTTCTCCGGAAGCGAACTCGTCTCCATTGTCATAATTTGTGGTGCCGTAGTTATTCCAGATCGGAGTCTTTTTCAGATCGTAAACGAAGGTATCTACCAGATGTCCTGACGGATTGACCGCACCGGAGAGAATGCTGCCCAAAGCACGGAAGCCGGTTTCACCGGGACCCGGGCACCATATCACACCTTTGATATTCTCATATTCATCTACCCATCCCATCTCCATGGCATTGGCTGAGTTGAGAATCACGATAACATTTTTATAGTCTGCCGTAACCATTTCCACAAGCTTCCGCTCTGTACCCGAGAGCTGGAGGTAGTGACCGTCAGCCGCGAAGTCTCCTTCATGGCCTTGTCCGGCATCGGTCGTGTTATAGTCAACTTTCGACATATTGATCGGGAGATCAACATTTTCACCGCCAAGGCGAGCCACAACAATAACTGCTGTATCAGAGAAGGCTTTTGCGTTGGCAAGGAGATCTTCCGGATACTGGTCCGGAGATGGTTCGGAAAGCGTCCAGTCTGTCAGGCCAGCCCAACTAGAGAGCGGACGGCCCACATGATAATCAGTATAGAATTTAGAAAGCTCCGCATTTGTTTCAAACCCTCCGCTGGCGATTCCTTCCAACAGGGTTACTGCATTGGAAGTATCTACAGTGCCTGATCCCGTTCCTCCATAAACACATTCAACACTCGCCCAACCGAATACATTCAGTTTTTTGGTTTCACTACTCAAAGGAAGCAGGTTGTTGTTTTTCAGAAGGACAATGCCTTCATTTGCAATTTCTTCTGTGAGAGATGCTCCTGCAGTCTTCAATTCTTCCGGCAGCGAAATTTTTTCACCAAAAGCAAGATTTACAAGGCTGTAAACAGGCCCAAGCAGAATCAAGTTCAGGCAAATACACAAAGCCACCAAAAACGCAATAACGGAGCTCTTACGCACCAGGCCTTTTAACGGTTTTTTCAGCTTTTTTGCATAAATAAGCACTGCGATCATCAGAACAAGTGCAATGCCTATTGCGACGAGATATCCTGAGATATTCACCATTACATTTTTGACATCATCCATATTGATGTCAACACCCTGCGATTCCCCACAGGCGGTCAGCATCAGCATCAGGACAAATGTCATGAGAACGGAAAGCCACTTCTTTGCTTTCATTTTTTCTTCCTCTTTCTTTTAGATTTATACATTATCTCTGTTTCGAATCAGAGTAAATGCCAAAAAGTCGGCAGAGCCCTCTCCGCTAAATTGAAAGTATAATGGGTAGACTCCTGCGGCAGCAGAAAATGCCGTCACAATCGTTTTTGAATTACCCTCCAAAAGGACGTCTGCTTCAGCTGCAATTGTTTCAAAATCTGCTGAGGTTGAAATCCGGAAGGTTCCCTTCGCCTCTCCGCCAATCTCCAGGGAAATGCTTTTCTCAGTGCCATCGAATGCAAAGTATTTAAATCCGGCCACAGCACCGTTGCGCATGTTGGCAATGTACTGGTCGCCGTCCGATTCTCTGTCTTTTCCTGACTGGGTAAAATACGGATGGGCAGCAAGCCGTTTTTTCGGATTGGCTCCATCCACCCGCCCGGTCTCATGATGATCTGCCCAGAGATTGCAGGCAATGCGAGCCTCGTAACGTCCTTCTCCCGAAAGCGGGCCCGCATTCAGGCCGCAGCTGGTCACTTCCGCCTGATAAAAGCCTCCATCGGGTTTGCGTTTCAGTTTTTCGGCGCAGGCTTGCCGCGCATAAGAGCTGCGATTGGTCTGCCTATGGTAAAAGATATACCAATCCTCCCCGATATTCAGAAGCCCGCCATGCGTATTACCAAGATAGTTATTGGCATGTGTTTCATCCGTGTTTCCGTCGAGATACAGATCTCCCAAATCAACCAAAACCCCGCCATATTCAAATCCGCCATCCGGCCGATCACTCATGGCATAGCACAAATCGTGATTATTCTGTGAAGAATAGACAAAACAATACTTCCCGTCAACTTTCCGAATGGAAGATGCCTCAAAGAATGCATGATCCGGAAATGCACCCGGCTTCCCTTTTATAGGGAAAATCACCTTTGGTTCCTGTTTGATGGTAACCATATCTTCTTCCAGTTCCATCACAACACCGCCGTCATTTCGAAGATTGTGCCAGCGAGATGCCGGGAATGGGACTTTTGTTGCAAAACCGCTGTATAGCCAAACACGGCCGTCGTCATCCGTCAGCACACCGGGATCAAACGGAAACTGCTCTCCACTTTTCTTTCCCCATACTTTTCCGTTTTTGTGATGCACTTTCCCATAAAACTCATATTTCCCTGCAGGTGAATCGCAAACTGCCACGCCAAACTCTCCCAGAAAGTCAAAGGCATAATAGAGATAGTACCGACCGTCCGGTCCTTGCGTCACATCAGGGGCATACAGGGAACGAATCCCCATCGGATTGCCTGGGTCCTGTGTTTTCTTGTAGATAACCCCTTCATATCGCCAATCAGAAAGGTCGTTGACAGGAGCAGACCAGCAAACGTAATCATTGACGCAAAAAATCGGTGCTCCAAATGCATCGTGGCTACCATAGACATATACTCTGTCACCGAAAACATGTGGTTCTCCATCCGGCACATATTCCCAGCTCGGCAGGTAAGGATTATAAACCTGTTGTTTCATATTCCGTTTTCTCCTATTCATTTTATCCCAAGTGTATTATTTCTGAGATTACAATAACAAATTGCATAAGAAAAAAGAGCGCAATTTCGTAAATCGCGCTCCTAATTTCGTGAATTCTGCCTATTCTCCCAAAGGGAGCAGCAGTTTCAGCCTGAAATAATGATCTTCCTGTGAAACGACCATTGTCCCTCCATACCGTTCTGCCGTCCGCTTGATGCTGGACAAGCCATATCCATGATATTCCTTTTCCTGTTTGGTAGTCTGCGGGAGGCTATCTCCCACAGCAAGAGAACCTTCAAAATAATTCTCAAACACAACACTTACAAAGGCATTCCATCTTCGGATCGTCAGTGCAATCCTTCTTTTCCCTACTTCCGGAACTTTTTCCTCATACTCGATGGCATTATCCAAAGCATTTCCAAACATCGTACAGAGATCCGCTACTGAAACAGGCTGAAGCAGAGTTCCGTCTGCTATCACGGTGAATTCAATCTGTTTTTCCCGGCAGAGATCACCCTTATCCGTTAGAATTGTATCCAGCACTTTGTTTCCTGTATCAAATGCCGTTTCATATGCATCCAGCCCCTTCTCCACGGCATCCAGCAGTTCCGCTGTATTCTCTCCATTTCGACGGAGAACTACAAGGTGATGCTTCAAGTCATGATATTTATGATTGATCAGTTCTCTTGCTTCCTGTGCCGCTGTATACTGATGATACTGTCGCTCCATGGCTTCGCGAAGGATGATATTCTCCTGTACTGAAATCATCTCCATGCGCGAGAGATTGAGCCCTAAAAGAGCAAAGACACCTGCCATATCAATTAATGTGCGGGCATTAAAAATACCTTTGGGCGCCTCATCGGTAAAAGGCAAATCCAACTGCAGATAGCTCAAATTACTGAAAGCGAAAAAGAAAAGGACAAAGCCTGCTGTAACTCTCAATTGTAATGCGGTAACCGGCTGAAAGGAACTATGGACAAAGGTCGGAAGTGTTTTGTATTCCACCATACAATAGACAGCAAAAAAAGCAAAAACCATGGATAAGCACAAAATCCAGGATGCTGTCTGTCCTGCTGATGCATAAATGCCAAGGAAAGAATCTATCTGCCATTCCAAAGCCGCAATGAATTCAGCTGCCATAAAACTACGCAGGCACAGATAAGCGGATTCTCTCCATCCAATTGCACAAATACAAAAAATGGTTAAAAACATCACCCCGACAGCAGCCGCCATTCCAAGAAGCCATTGCCAATTACTGACGGTTCCGCAATACAATTGGATCAAAGAAAGCAACAGAATCGATATAGCAAGAAATGTTATTCTGCCTTTTCTGAGAAATCTTCTGCAAAGCCAGACTGCACTGACACAACCAGCCCATTCTGCCACAGCAGTATACAGCTTCGGTATATCCTGGAACTGTTCCATTATCTCCGCCTCAACCCGCAAGTTCTATAATAGCCATCATCAGATCTGATGCTTTTGATTTACTGATCGGGAAACGCTCGTCTCCAATTGTAACGATTCCATTTTGTACGGCACGTACTTTCCTGACATTCACCAGCAGCCATCTGCTAGGGCGGAAAAAGCCAGCTGATTTCAGTTTTTCCTCAATTTCCGTTAACGTGAATACAGTTGTCTTCCAGACTTCGACATCTGTGTGAAAAGACAGGGTATGATTCCGGCTTTCCACATAGAGAAGTTCAGACGCATTTATTTTAACGGTCCCATCCCGTGTGCTGATCGAAATCCACACCTCTTTTTCGTTTTTCTTTACTGCAATAATGGCTTTTTGCAAAACATAGGAAAGTGATTCATAGCTTATTGGCTTGAGCAAATAGTCCAAAGCCTGCACTTGATATCCCTGAATCGCATATTGCGGATTGGATGTTGTAAAAATAAGAATAACCTGCGGATCTGCTTCCCGGATTCTCTTTGCAGTTTCCATACCATCCATCAGGCTCATTTCAATATCCATAAGGACTATGTCATACTCGGGACGATATTTATCTGCAATATCATATCCGTCCGTAAATAAGCGGATTTGAAAGGTTTCCCCCTGTTCCTTCTGGTATTTCCGAAGATATGACTGCAGAAGTTCTGCGTCATATTTTTCGTCTTCTACGATTGCAATTCGAATCATACCATGATTCCTCTCTTTATAGTCAGGCTGTCATGAGAACAAAGAAGTCATGCTACCTGTTTTTTCCATCTTCCTGTGGCAAGATAAACTGTACATATAGCAGCACTGACAAAAGGAGCGGCACTGTAGGCAATGGCGATCCCTTCAAAACCAAGTGCCGTATAGCGGCTGAGAATCCACGCGAAGAGATACCGGATCAGGTAGGTTGTAATGATTGCACAACACATCGGGATAAGTGTATGGCATAGTTTTGAGCACACATACTGATCATCGCAGTCATCATTGCCTGACCGGTCAGCACCGTAAAGGACCACATCTTGGAGACTGCGCCGGCAGCAGCAGATTGATTGACTCCGAAGGCATTGATAAGCCCTCCGATCAGGAGGAAGCTGGTATTGGTCAGCACCAACTGGATAACTTGAGGCAGACTGACTTTCAGAAGGCGGTGAAGCACACCTTTATCAATTGTGAAAGAAGAACTACGGAAGCTGAAATACTCGGCAGCAATTATTTTCCTGCACACCAAAACGGCACTGAGTGCCTGGCTGATTACCGTGGCAATTGCTGCACCCGCAGGGCCGAGCCCAAACCGGGCAACAAAAGGGAGCAGCTTCCGTCCCGGATTCCCTTGTGTAAGATCTCCTCGAGGCGCTTTACGAGTTATGGCTTCCAAGGTTTTCTCAGGACAACGCTGCCGTGGAGATCACACACAGGCATGGGGAGAATCGCCTTTTCGCGGCAGAATTCTCGGACCGCTTTTCCTGCTCCGGTAAATTGCTGGCTGTTGACATCATGAATCAGGAGGACTCCGCCGGGAGACAGCTTCTCCCAGAACAGCGGCAGAGCCGAAGCAGTAGGCGCATAGAGATCGGCGTCAAGGGAGACAAAAGCAAACGCCTTGGCTGAGCAAAGGCAGAACGTTGCGGGAAAATACCCCGGATAGAAAAGAGCTTTGTCCCGGAATGGTAACCGTTTTTCGACAAGTTCCATTGCCGTTTCTGAAAAATCTCCGGCTTGTGCGTGAGAAAGCCCCTGCTCCTGCTCAAGCTTGACATCCTGCGGTGGAAAGCCTTCAAAGGTATCAAAGAGATGAATGGTCCGATCCGGGAATGCGGCGTTGATAAGCACGGCAAAATCACCCCGATATACACCAAGCTCCGCAACATCCCCGGGTATCCTTTCGTCATGGATCTGCTCGGCCAGAAGACGCATGGTCGCAACTCTGGTATCAAAAACGCGCAGCATATCCGGGAGAAGGACTTCCCCATCGAAGCCGAGTGCACGGAGTTGTTCACGCATCTGGCCGGAACGCTCAGAATCCAGCACGCAAAGACAATAACAATCGGGAGTAAAGGCAAGGCTCTCTTTCGGAGAGACAACCGGGATGCCTGCGACCGTGCTGCCCCACTTTTCTTCCCGATTATCTGCGAAGCATACGATGGCAAAGTCCATCCCTATCAGGCGGGAAATCATACTGCCAATCTGCCCCGCACCGAATAACGCAACACGTTTCATCCGTTTTTCACCGTGTGCTCAACAGAAAACAGCTTTTAAATCACAATTCGCCATTTTCCAGCCGGGCGGCGTACTCCTGCATAATGCGAACACTGGCGCTGGAACCGATGCGGTCTGCTCCGGCCGTAATCATGGCAAGGGTGGTATGAAGGGTGCGAATCCCGCCGGCTGCTTTTACCTTCACATCATCACCGACATTCTGCTTCATCCGGATGACATCTTCCAGCAGAGCGCCGCCGGTTCCGAACCCGGTGGAGGTTTTGATAAAATCAGGCTTTACCCGGACGGCTATCCCGCAAAGGGTGTCAATCTCCTGCTTTTCCAGGTAGCAGGTTTCAAAAATCACTTTGGAGACGGCATTTCTCTCCCTGCAGGCGGTAACAATCTCTTCCATTTCCCGCTCCACCAGAGGCCAGTTCCGGTTTTTCAGCTCCGAAAGGTTGATCATATAATCAATCTCATTCGCTCCGTTTTCGATGGCATCCACCGCTTCAAACACTTTTGTGCGAACGGTGCTCTGCCCGAGCGGGAATCCGACTGATGCTCCGACACGAACGGGAGAGCCTTTCAGAAGCTCTTTACACAATGCCACTTGCGCAGGATTTACCGCAACCATATAGAAATGATGGGTCTGTGCCTCCTTGCAGAGGCCTTCAAAATCGGGCAGAGACGCATAAGCCTTCAACAGTGTGGGGTCAAAATAGGCAGCAAGTGTTGAAACGGTTAAGGTTTTGTCTGGTTCCATATTGTTCTCCTGTTCTGTTTTCATTTGCGGTCGTTTT
>JAFUGY010000098.1 GCA_017469115.1 Oscillospiraceae bacterium | reverse complement strand
GGAGATGGAATAGAAAAGATGGAGAGACATTACAAGACGATGGACGGCAATAACGCGGCCGCCCATGTATCGTATGCGTTTACGGAAGTAGCGGCGATCTACCCGATCACGCCGTCGAGCCCGATGGCAGACTTTGTGGACCAGTGGGCGGCGGCAGGCCGGAAGAACGTGTTTGGAACGACGGTGAAGGTGCAGGAGATGCAGGCGGAGTCGGGCGCGGCGGGCGCTGTGCACGGGTCGCTGAACGCGGGCGCCTTGACGACGACATACACGGCGTCGCAGGGTCTGCTGCTGATGATCCCGAACATGTACAAGATCGCGGGCGAGCTGCTGCCGGGCGTGTTCCACGTGTCGGCACGTACGCTGGCGAGCCATACGCTGAACATCTTCGGCGACCACAGCGACGTGATGGCATGTCGTCAGACGGGCTTTGCCATGCTGGCCGAGTCCAACGTACAGGAGGTCATGGACCTGAGCCCGGTGGCGCATCTGGCGGCCATCAAGGGAAGAGTACCGTTCCTGAACTTCTTCGACGGCTTCCGCACGAGCCATGAGCTGCAGAAGATCCAGGTCTGGGATTATGAGGATCTCAAGGACATGGTGGATATGGACGCGGTGGCGGCGTTCCGTGCCAGAGCGCTGAGCTCGGAGCACCCGACCATGCGCGGCAGCCACGAGAATGGCGACATTTTCTTCCAGAACCGTGAGGCCAGCAACAAGTACTACGACGCGGTCCCCGAGATCGTGGAGGAGTACATGGGCAAGATCAACGCCAAGCTGGGCACGGATTACAAGCTGTTCAACTACTACGGCGCCCCCGATGCCGAGCACGTGATCGTGGCGATGGGCTCGATCTGCGACGTGGCGGAGGAGGTCATCGATTACCTGACCGCGCAGGGCGAGAAGGTGGGTCTGGTGAAGGTGCGGCTGTACCGGCCGTTCCGCGCGGACAAGCTGCTGGAGGCGATCCCGGCCACCTGTAAGAAGCTGGCGGTGCTGGACCGCACGAAGGAACCCGGCGCCCAGGGCGAGCCTCTGTACCTGGACGTGGTGACGGCGCTGGCCAATGCCGGCAAGACGGATATCCAGGTCATCGGCGGCCGCTACGGTCTGGGCAGCAAGGATACGCCGCCGGCCTCCGTGTTCGCGGTGTACAACGAGCTGAAGAAGGACGAGATGAAGCGTCAGTTCACGCTGGGCATTGTGGACGACGTGACCAACATGAGCCTGGCCGAGGAGCCGGCCCCCGCGACGGCGGCGCCCGGCACCATCGAGTGCAAGTTCTGGGGCCTGGGCGGCGACGGCACGGTCGGCGCGAACAAGAACTCCATCAAGATCATCGGCGACCACACGGACAAGTACGTGCAGGCGTACTTCCAGTATGACTCGAAGAAGACCGGCGGCGTGACGGTGAGCCATCTGCGCTTTGGCGATCACCAGATCAAGAGCCCGTACTACATCAACAAGGCGGACTTTGTGGCCTGCCATGTGCCGAGCTATGTGACGAAGGGCTTCCCGATCGTGCGCGACGTCAAGCCCGGCGGCGTGTTCCTGATCAACTGCCAGTGGAGCTTTGAGGAACTGGAGCATCACCTGGATGCCGCCTCCAAGCGCTACATTGCGCAGAACAACATCCAGCTTTACATGATCAACGCCATTGACCTTGCCAAGAAGATCGGCATGGGCAAGCGCACCAACACGATCCTCCAGTCCGCATTCTTCTCTCTGGCAAAGGTTCTGCCCGAAGCAGAAGCTATCGGTTACATGAAGGACGCTGCTCTCCACTCCTACCTCAAGAAGGGCCAGGACGTTGTTGACATGAACTACAACGCCATCGACGCCGGTGCAACCGCTTACACCAAGGTTGAGGTTCCCGAGAGCTGGAAGACCGCTGAAGACAAAGAGACGGTCAGCAAGCACACCGGTCTTGCAAAGACAGTTGAGATGGTCAACAACATTCTCGATCCGGTCGACCGTATGGACGGCGATTCCCTGCCGGTATCCAAGTTCATGGATCATGCAGACGGCACCTTCCCGCTCGGTGCTTCCGCATACGAGAAGCGCGGCATTGCAGTTTCCGTTCCGGAATGGAATGCAGAAAAGTGCATCCAGTGCAACAACTGTGCATTCGTCTGCCCGCACGCCACCATTCGCCCCTTCGCACTCAACGCAGAAGAAGCTGCTGCAGCACCCGCAAATGCAAAGCTTGCTGAAATCAAAGTCGGCAAGGGAAAAGGCGAGTACAAGTTCTGCATGGCAGTTTCCCCGCTCGACTGCATGGGCTGCGGCGTCTGTATCTCCCAGTGCCCGGTCGGCGCAATCGAGATGAAGCCGCTTGAGAGCCAGGAAGACCAGCAGGTCGTGTTCGACTACATGGTTTCCAAGGTCTCCGAAAAGGCAGACATGGTTGCTTCCGACAACGTGAAGTTCAGCCAGTTCGCACAGCCGTACCTCGAGTTCTCCGGCTCCTGCGCAGGCTGCGCCGAGACCAGCTATGCACGTCTCGTAACCCAGCTCTTCGGCGATCATATGATGATCTCCAACGCAACCGGATGCTCCTCCATCTGGGGCGGCCCGGCTGCCACTTCCCCGTACACCGTCAACAAGGAAGGCAAAGGCCCCTCCTGGGCAAACTCCCTCTTTGAAGATAACGCAGAGCACGGTCTCGGCCTTTACCTCGGCCAGAAGAAGATCCGTGACGATCTCAAAGCCAAGGTTGAAGCCATGATCGCAGCTCCGAGCTGCTACGCCGGCCTCAAGGATGCCGCACAGGTATGGCTCGACACTTACAACGACGGCAACAAGAACCAGGCTGCTTCCAAGGCCCTGATTGCTGCTCTCGAAGAGTGCATCACTCCTATCGACAACTGCATTGACTTCCTCAAGTCTGAGAACGGCAAGGCAATCTACGGCGATGCACAGCCTGCAGCTGTTGAAAAGGCAGAGGCAGCTAAGGCAGCCGGCAGCAATATCTGCACCTGCGATGCTTGCCAGCTTGCTTCCCAGATTCTCGCTCAGAAAGACTTCCTCAATAAGAAGTCCGCATGGATCTTCGGTGGTGACGGTTGGGCATTCGATATCGGTTACGGCGGCGTTGACCACGTCCTCGCATCCGGTGAAGATGTCAACGTGTTCGTCTTCAACACTGAAGTTTACTCCAACACCGGCGGACAGGCTTCCAAGGCTTCCAACATCGGCCAGGTTGCTCAGTTCGCAGCTGCCGGTAAGGAAATCAAGAGCAAGAGCCTCGCAGAGATGGCCATGACCTACGGTTACGTCTACGTTGCACAGATCGCAATGGGCGCGAACAAGGTTCAGACTCTCAAGGCAATTGCCGAAGCCGAAGCATATCCCGGCCCGTCCCTCATCATTGCCTATGCACCTTGCGAGATGCACAGCATCAAGGGCGGCATGGAGAACTGCCAGAAAGAAATGGACAAGGCCGTCAAGTGCGGTTACTGGAACCTCTTCCGTTACAACCCGGCTCTGCCCGAGAAGCAGTTCACGCTCGACAGCAAGGCTCCGGCCGACGGCTACAAAGACTTCCTCATGAACGAAGCCCGTTACAGCCGCCTGACCCGCGAGTTCCCGGCACGTGCAGAAGTTCTGTTCGACAAATCCGAAGCAAACGCCAAGGAGCGTTACGAACACCTCGTCAAGCTCCAGGCTCTGTACGAATAATTCTCTACCCCAGCCAATTTTCAGCGGCTCCCGGAATCCCGGGAGCCGCTTTTTCGTCCGATAGATTCTGCTTGCAAGCCGATATCCCGGCATGCTATAATGGTTTTCAGAAACACAGCAAATCAAGAATACAGGAAGGAGAAACCGTATGTTTCACTTTGGATTACTTACCGCGATTCTGGATGGCTGGAATTTTGAGGAAGCCGTCGATACTGCTGCTGAAATGGGCTTTGAATGCCTGGAAGTAGCCTGCTGGCCGGCCGGCAAAGCAGAACGCCGTTACGCAGGCGTCTCCCATATTGATGCGGAACGCGTTCTGGAAGATGACACCTATGCCGACTATGTAAAAAACTATATCGCCGGCAAAGGGATGCACATTTCTTCCCTTGCTTTCTATCCCAACACCATGGATCCTGATCTTGCCAAGAGGGAAGCTGCCATAGCCCACCTGAAAGCGCTGATCAAAGCCTCTGCCAAACTGGGCGTCGGCATGGTGACAACGTTTATCGGCCGTGATCAGACGAAGACAGTGGAAGAAAACATCGAGCTCTTCAAGGAGATCTGGCCTCCGATCATCGCCCTGGCAGAAGAAAACAACGTCAAAGTTGCCATTGAAAACTGCCCGATGCTCTTCGGCAGAGACCAATGGCCGGGCGGTCAGAACCTGATGTGTACGCCTGTCATCTTCCGGAAGCTGTTTGAGATTATACCCTCCCCCAATTTCGGCATCAATTTTGACCCCAGCCATTACGTCTGGCAGCAGATGGATTATATTAAAACCCTCTATGACTTCAAAGACAAAATTTTCCATATCCACTTCAAGGATATCAAACTCTATCCCGAAAGGCTGGCGGAATGCGGCGTGCTCGCCTATCCGCTGGATTATATGAGCCCGAAGATCCCCGGCCTCGGTGATGTGAACTGGAGTGCGTTTGTGTCCGCGCTCACCGATATCCGGTATAACGGCGATGCCGTGATCGAAGTCGAAGACAAGGCTTTTGAAAGCTGCCGTGAAGATATCCTGAAATCCATCCGCCTCAGCAAGCACTATCTCCACAATTTCATTTAATGGAAAAGCTATTATAAATGATGCAGGCTTCCGGATGTTTTCCGGAAGCCTGCAGTTTTTCATTTATGACGGAACCCTTTATTTCACCAGTTCGGCTGCACCGATCATGCCGAAATCCTGCTTCAGCTCGGCAAAACGGAACTCCACCAGCTGGGGAATATGATTGTAACGGTCAAATTCCGTTCGCACCCGGTCAAAGAGCAGCGGCCCGAAATGCGTCAGCCCACCACCGAAGACGAACAGATTCACATTCAGCATCTGATAGACATTGAAAACACACACGGCGAGATAATGCGCCATCTGGTCCAGAACGGCAAGCGCAAGGGGATCTTCTTCCCTGCAGGCCTGTAAAAGAGCAACCCCATCTATATCACGGGAAAGATCCATGCAGGTGTTGAAGGAATCTGCCTTTTGCCTGACGCGTTCCGGGATATATCTCCCGCCCGCCCATGACATAAAACAGCCCTGATTTCTACAGCCGCAAAGAATTCCCTCATCCGGCGTGATCAGCATATGGCCGCTCTCTCCCGCCCAGCCGTAACTGCCGCGGAACACTTCGCCGTTTAAGATCAGCCCGCTGCCGATGCCGGTGCTTGCCGCCATGTAGATCATATGCCGGCTGCCCCGGCCTGCCCCGAAACGGTATTCTGCCAGGGCGGCGCAGTTGCTGTCATTGTCCAGAACAATCGGTACGGAAAGCCGTCTTGCCATATACTCGCGCATGGCAAAATCCCGCACGTTGGTCATGGCCGACGTCATGCAGATATATCCCTCGTCAAAAAGGATAAAGGACGGCATGCAGATCCCGATGCCCTTTAAATCCTTCTGCTCCAGCTGATTTCGCTCCAGAAGCACTTCAATCTGCTTCAGGATCTGGTCTGCCAGAGAAGGCCCGTCGATCTCTGCATCCGTGGGTTCCCGAAGTTGATCAATCAGTTCATTCTTCTCATCAAAAAGACCGTAAGCTATTTTGGTGCCGCCTACATCAATCCCGATTCTGTATGCTCTCATTTTCAGCTTCACTCCGATCTATTCTGCTTTGGTTATGGCAATCCCGGCTTGAAGCAGGGTTTTTTCTTTCTCTTCGGAAAGCTGCTGATCCGTAATCACCTGAATCGGCTTTTCTTTCGGGAGAGAGAGCGGCACCACCCCGTGGCGCGAAAATTTGCTGCTCTCCGTAATGACAAAAACTCTGTCAGCATGTTCCGCCATATCCCGCACTGCCTGAACGCGTAAATGATCCTTGCCGGTAAAGCCAAGCGTTTCGGAATAGCCGTCCACCCCGATAAAGAGCTTGTCCACATAAAATTGAGCGGCACAAACCCGCAGAATCGGCCCCACCATCACCTGCGCATCCTTCTGAAAGTCGCCTCCGAGCAAAATGATGCTGCCATTCCCACTCCGGCGGATATAACTCGCAATAAAGGCGCTGTTTGTGATGATGGTTACATCCGGATTCGCCCCCGCAAGTTCTTCTGCAAAAAGGGCACAGCAGCTTCCGTTTTCAATCATCACGGTTTCCCCGGGGCTGACAAGTTTTGCCGCCGCCCGGGCTATTTTTCTTTTTTCCTCATAATGCACTGCGATCCGGTTGTTCAGATCATCCGTTCCTCCGAAAACCGCAAAGCCGTGCTCTCTTCGGATGATTCCGCGCTTTTCCAGCGCGTCAAGATCCTTCCGGATGGTTACCTGAGAGGTCTCCAGTCGGTCAGCGAGGGCGGCAACTTCCATCCGTCCGTTTTCCGCCAGAAGCTCCAAAATAAGAGGTTCTCTTTTTTTCATTCTGTTCCCTCTTTTCTTTCTTTTTCTCTTTCAATCGTAACACAAATCCATCCGGAAATCCAGTATTATCGGAAGGAGCAGTTCAGCCCGTAATGCAGAAATTTCTCCCGATATTTTTCCAGCTCTTCGGGATGAAGCTGCGGCACTCCTTTCATCTCGTAAGCCACACCGAGCTTTTCATATTTGCTCTCACCCATCTGATGAAACGGCAGCAGATGCACTTCACTGACTCCAATGTCTGTCAGGGTCTTGGCCATCAGTTCTGCTGCTGAAAGCGACGCATTAAAGCGCGGAATCACGGGAATTCGCGCAATGACCTCTTTCCCTGACGAAACGGCCAGGCGAAGATTCTGCACAATCACATCATTATAGACTCCCGTGCCCTGAACATGAATCTCTCTGTCGGCGTGTTTGAAATCATATAAAAGCAGATCAATATGGCTCAGAAAGGTGCAAAAGCGCTCCGATGAGGTATAGCCCTCCGTCTCTGCAGCCACATGAATCCCTTCCTCATGAGCCGCATCCGCCAGATGCGCGGCAAACTCTGCCTGCTGGAGAACATCCCCGCCCGACAACGTCATCCCTCCGCCCGAATGCTCATAAAACGGCTTATCCTGGCGGACAACCTGCATCACTTCCTCTACTGTATAAAGTCTGCCGCAGAAAGCAGAATCCTTCATCTCTACGGTCTGCCGGGAAAACCGGTTTTGTGATTCCAGATTGGAGCACCATTTGCACTGCAGGGGGCAGCCCTTGAAAAAAACCGTTGTTCGAATTCCCGGCCCATCGTTGATGCTGAATTTCTGAATATTGAAAATCAATCCCTTCTCTTCCATCCGGCTCTCCTCATTTTCTCTTTTTTTCTGACGATCAATTCATTATAGCGGATCTCACCGATTTTGTAAAGAAATATTTGTTCTGTTCGTAAGTTAATATGCTTTTGTTCGTAAGTTTTTGTTGACAAGCCCATTTCTCTTGCTTATAATACTTGTATCAGGAATGACAGATCAAAAGGAGAATCTTTATGGCAATGACTTCTTCCCGTTTCGGTGCTTTGACAAATCGTATGCAGGCCTATCGTGAGTCCCTGCTCTCCGTAAAGCCGCAGGTATGCGCCGAGCGCGCCTTGCTGACCACCGAAAGCTATCGCCTGCACGCGGATAAACCGGTCATTCTGCGCCGCGCCTATATGCTGCAGAATATTCTGGAAAACATGACTATCTATATCGAGCCGGAAACCCTCCTGGCCGGGAACCAGGCTTCCGCAAACCGGGCTGCTCCGATCTTTCCGGAATACGCGATGGACTGGGTCATACGCGAGCTGGATGAATTTGAGCAGCGGGATGGGGATGTTTTCTACATCACCGAGGAAACGAAAGAAAAGCTCCGCGGCATTTATCCCTTCTGGGAGCATAACACACTGCTGGATAAGGGGCTCGCTGCCATTCCGCCGGAAAGCCGCGTATTTTATGATCTGGGCATTATCAAAGCAGAAGGGAATCTCACATCCGGAGATGCGCACATTGCCGTAGCACATGAAACTGTGCTGCGGGAAGGTTTGATTTCGTATGAAACCAGAACTCGGGCCTGCATGGAGGCGCTGGATCTGACAAATGTTCAGAACCTGAAGAAGTATTATTTCTATCAGGCTATTCTGATTGTGCTGCAGGCAATGCAGGATTTTGCAAAACGCTATGCCGATCTAGCAGAAAATCTCGCTTCCGGTGAGGGAGAAGCCCGCGCCTCCGAGTTAAAAGAAATGGCACGCATCCTGCGCAAGGTCCCCTATCATCCCGCCGAGACCCTGCGGGAAGCCGTGCAGGCATTGTGGCTTACACATCTCGTGTTGCAGATTGAATCCAACGGGCATTCCCTCTCCTATGGGAGAATGGACCAATACCTCTGGCCTTTCTATGAAAAGGATCTCGCGGCAGGCCGCATCACCGAAGCAGATGCCTGTGAGTTGATGACGAACCTCTGGCTCAAAACTTTTACCATCAATAAAATCCGTTCCTGGAGCCACACTCAGTTCAGCGCCGGCTCTCCCCTATACCAGAATGTGACGATCGGTGGTCAGACGACGCAGCACACGGATGCCGTCAACCCCATATCGTATCTGATTCTCCGCTCCGTTGCTCAGACGCGCCTGCCGCAGCCGAATCTGACTGTGCGCTATCATGCAGGGCTTTCCGATGATTTCATGAATGAAGCCATTGAAGTCGTGAAATTAGGGTTTGGAATGCCTGCGTTCAACAACGACGAGATTATCATCCCTTCTTTCATTGCCCGCGGTGTGAAAGAAGAAGATGCCTACAATTACAGTGCCATCGGCTGTGTGGAGACTGCCGTCCCCGGTAAATGGGGGTATCGCTGCACGGGTATGAGCTTTTTGAACTTCCCAAAATCTCTGCTCATTGCCATGAATAACGGCGTTGACCCCCAAAGCGGCACAAAACTCATCGAGGGAACCGGCCATTTCCGCTCTATGACTTCTTACGAGGAACTGGCGCATGCGTGGGACGTCACCATCCGTGATTTTACCCGCCACAGCGTCATCATTGAAAATGCCTGTGATATGGTCCTGGAAGAAACCGTACCGGACGTGCTGTGCTCCGCCCTGTGTGAAGACTGCATCGGCCGCGGCCTGACGTTGAAAGAGGGCGGCGCCGTTTACGATTTTATCAGCGGGTTGCAGGTCGGCATCGCCAACCTGGCAGACTCTCTTGCCACTATCAAAAAACTGGTCTTTGAGGAAAAGAAGATAAGCCCTGGTGAGCTCTGGGCTGCTCTGGAAAGTGACTTTGCCGGAGAAGAAGGAGAGCACATCCGTAAAATGCTTCTGGAAGAGGCGCCGAAATACGGCAATGATGACGATGCCGTTGATCAGCTGATTGTGGACGCTTACGATTCCTATATCGACGAGATTCGGAAGTATCCCAACACCCGGTTCGGGCGGGGGCCGATCGGCGGAATCCGCTATGCGGGAACCTCCTCCATCTCGGCAAATGTCGGGCAGGGGCGCGGCACCCTCGCTACGCCGGACGGCCGGCACGCAGGCGAACCCCTCGCAGAGGGCTGCTCTCCCAGCCATGCCATGGACAAAAACGGCCCGACGGCTGTCTTCAAATCCGTCAGCAAACTGCGCACAAAAGAAATCACCGGCGGCGTCCTGCTCAACCAGAAGGTAACACCGGCACTCCTCTCCAAAGAAGAGAACAAACAAAAACTGATTCTTTTGATCCGCACTTTCTTTGATCTTTTGCACGGGTATCACGTGCAATACAATGTGGTATCCCGCGAAACCATGCTTGATGCCCAGATCCATCCGGAGGATCACCGTGATCTGATCGTGCGGGTGGCAGGGTACAGCGCCTTTTTCAATGTGCTCTCCCGCCAGACGCAGGACGATATCATTGCCCGGACGGAACAAACCCTGTAACGCATTCTCTTGTGCAACTTGTGTATTTTATCTCTGTTTTTATGGATTCCTGTTTGACATTTTCCGTGAAAATTACTATACTATATTTGTCTATATAAAACATATCCCTGAAGGAGAAACTGCACTATGCTGAATGTTGCCATTCTGGGCTGCGGCAAAATTGCCCAGGTTCGTCATATTCCCGAATATGCCGCCAATCAGAACGTTCATCTGGTCGGGTTTTATAACCCCACTGCCAGCCGGGCGGAAGAGATGGCAAAAAAGTACGGCGGAAAAGTCTATTTCTCGCCGGAAGAACTTCTGGCAGATCCTGAAATAGACGCCGTCTCCGTCTGTTCCGCGAATTATGCCCATGCTTCTCTGACCATTGCAGCGCTGGAAGCCGGCAAACACGTGCTCTGCGAAAAACCTATGGCTACCACGGAAGAAGACTGCGAGGCAATGCTTGCTGCCGCCAAAAAGGCAGGAAAACGCCTGATGATTGCCCAGAATCAGCGTCTGGCGAAAGCCCACACCGTTGCAAAAGAGTTACTGGCTGATGGCCTCATCGGCAATGTAATTACCTTCCGCACAACCTTTGGGCACGGCGGACCCGAAACATGGTCCATCACCCCGGGAAAAAACACCTGGTTTTTCGATAAAAAGCGCGCCGCCATGGGTGCTATGGCAGATCTCGGCATTCATAAGACGGATCTGATCCGCTATCTTCTCGGAAAGGATGTTGTGAGGACGACGGCCCGTCTCACCACTCTTGATAAACGCGGAGAAGACGGTGAACTCATCGGTGTGGATGACAATGCCATCTGCATTTATGAGATGGAAGGCGGTATTCTCGGCACCATGACCGTGAGCTGGACGTATTACGGCGCAGAGGATAATTCCACCATTCTCTACGGCACGAAGGGCATCATGCGCATTTATGATGATCCCGCTCATTCCATCGTTGTCAAACTGGCTGACGGGACAGAACAGGTTTATGATGTTGAGCAGATTCAGACCAATGACAACCAGACGGCTTCCGGCGTTATGGATGAATTTGTCTCTGCACTCGAAGAAAACCGCCCGAGCATTCTGGATGCTGAAGGCGTGCTGAATTCCATGAAAGCTGTTTTCGCCAGCATTCGGTCAAGCGAGACCGGTGCCCCGATTATGATCTGACGGTAATAACTGTAAATCCAGTTGTTATAAAAATTTTATTTTGGAGGAAGAACATGAAGAAAATTCTCGCAATTGCTCTCGCACTGTGCATGGTGTTCGCTCTATGCGCTGTATCCGCATCTGCAGACGGCAAGACCATCTACGTTCTCGGCCCCACTCCTGACCACGGCTGGACGGCTCAGGCCGGCGCCTATGCTCAGGCAAAATGCGACGAGATCACCGCTGAAGGCACCTACAAAGCAGTCTACATCCCCGCATCTTCCGGCGAAGAGCAGGTTGACCAGATCAACACCATCGTTGCCAACGGCGATGCAGCCGTTGTTGTCATGATGGCTCTGGACGATTCCGCTCAGGCTGGCCAGGAAACCCTCTACGCAGAAGAAATCCCCTTCATTTCCTTTGACCGTATCATTGAAGCCACCGAGGCCTATGCTGCTCTCAACTACTCCGGTAACAACTGGCAGTGCGGTGCAGGTATTGCTTACTGGCTCCAGAAGAACGGCATGCAGCCGGGTGACACCGCAGTTGTCCTCTACGGCGACAACGGCACCGTTTGCTCCCGTCGTCAGGAAGGCTTTGAGCAGTTCCTCCGCGGCGAAATCAAGTACTCCGACCTGAACAACGGCGAATTTGAGACCACCCAGGTTTGGGAGCAGGCTGACATCGACAACATCTTCAACGGCTACACCGTCGTCTGCAACTGGTCCGCTGACGGCGCATACGGCTACATCGAGCAGAAGTTTGATGAAATCGTTGCAGCTGCAAAGGCCAACACCGGCAAGCTCTACATCTACTCCATGGACGATGAGATGACCTTCGGTGTCCTCAACTACCTGCAGGCTGGCGCTTCCGCTGAGACTCTCGCTGACGCAGAAGCTCTTGAAATCTACATCTCCGCTATCGGCGGTATGCAGGAACTCTACAATGTCATGGCCGGTACCGATGAGAAGAGCGACCTCGCTGTCAAGTACTTTGACGACATGATGTCCGTTTCCTTCAACCCGAAGATGATGCAGTCTGCCATCCAGTTCGGTGTTGACTTTGTCAACGGCAACTGGGACTTTGAAACCGGCTCCGGTTCCTACGAGCCTGTCTTCATTGTCGACCGCACCAACGCAGCAGAAGTGGAAGGCTTCCAGGGTCACTGATCCCGACGGCTCTCTGCTTTGCAGATTGATCCATTCATGCGGATGCAGGTTCTCCTGCATCCGCACCTCTTATCATTTTACAGTTATTACACCATTCCTCCTCATTTACTTTGAAAAACAAACCGCACACTTGTAAGGGAGACCGCATTTATGACTATCCTTGAGATGAACCATATTTCCAAGGCATTCGGCGGATCAAAAGCCCTCTCAGATGTTCACATTTCAATTGAAAAAGGCGAAATTCACGCACTTTTAGGAGAAAATGGAGCAGGAAAAAGCACGCTCATGAACATCCTGACAGGCGTTATCCCCGCCGATGAGGGAAGCATCACCTTCCTTGGGAAACAGTATCCCAGCCCGACCATCCAGCAGATGGAGGCAGCCGGGATTGCTTTCGTGCATCAGGAGCTGAATGTCATCAACGACCTTTCCGTTTCTGACAATATTTTTCTCTGCCGCGAAATCAAAACGAAGCTCGGCCTGATCGACCAGAAGGAACAGATCAAACGCACCCGGCAGCTGTTCGATGACCTTGGCGTCGACATGAACCCGACAGTCATGGTATCTGAACTGAAAACCAGTGAAAAACAGCTTTTGGAAATTTGCCGTGCACTTTATGCCGATGCGCAGCTGTTGATTCTGGATGAGCCGACGACGTCTCTTTCCAACAATGAAATTGACCATCTTTTCGGCATTCTCCGGAGACTTCGCGATCAGGGGAAATCCTTTATCTTTATCTCGCATAAAATGCCGGAGATCTTCGCTATAGCCGATCGCTACACGGTATTCCGCAACGGCGAATTCGTCGCCTCGGGAAAGATCAGCGATACCAACCCGCATGAAATCACTTCCTACATGGTTGGCAAGCAGTATGTGGATACCGAAGTGTATGAGCCTCGCCCGCTCGGTGACGTCATTTTGAAACTGCAAGGTTTTACCGGTGAAGGATTTGAAAACATCAATCTGGAGGCACGGCGCGGTGAGATTGTGGCCTTTACCGGCCTGGCAGGCTGCGGCGCCTCCGAGCTGATGCAGACGATGTTCGGTTCCCTGCCTTCCACCGGCGGCACCTTTTCTGTCTATGGGAAACCTTTGCAGGGCTCCATTGTCAGCTTCATGAAAAACTCCGTGGCTATGCTACCGTCCAACCGAAAAGAAAATTCCGTGGTGCCGGATATGAGCATCATAGAGAACTTCTATCTGGCGGAACACGAAATTTCCAAGCGCAAAAAGCCGTTTATCAATATGAAAGAAGAGCTTACCCGCTATTCCGCCCAGAAGGAAGCACTGCATATCAAAGCCGGCGATTCTTCCGACAGCATCTCCTCTCTCTCCGGCGGCAACCAGCAGAAAGTGTTCCTCGCAAGATGGCTGAATATCGGGGCTGACGTCCTGCTCTTCGATAATCCAACCCAGGGTGTTGACGTCGGTGCAAAGGAAGAAATCTACAAGCTCATTCTGGGCTTTGCCCAACAGGGTAAAACCGTCATCATCAATACGCTTGAAATTCCGGAAATTCAGAAGGTTGCAGACCGTTGTGTCGTTTTCTATGAGGGAAAAATCGTCAAGATTTTTAACCACAACGAAGTGAACGAACACGACGTCATGATGTATTCCACCAATGCTATTGAGACAAATCGGGAGGCACAGAAACCATGAACAACAACAGTTTCGGCAAAAAGCTGGGCAAAATCTGGAGCCAGTACAGCTATATCTTTGTTCTGCTGATCATTATGATCGGCTATGCAATTACCATCCAGTCCAACGGCAATACCTTTAAATTCAGCCATATTGCAGCCATCCTCGGCAGCCAGAACACCTGTATTGTCGGCACCATTGCACTTGGCATGGCCTTTATCATCATCACCGGTCAGATTGATCTTTCCGTCGGTTCATCTCTTGTTCTGTGCACGGGCGTCACAATTGTGGTGTTCAATATGACGGATTCCATTATCCTCATGATTCTTGCCGCTCTGATAACCGGTGCTCTCTGCGGGCTGATTAACGGGCTGCTGGTGGGTCTTGGCAAAATGCCTCCCTTTGTGGTTACACTTGGCACCATGCTGATTTACAGGTCTCTCACCCTGTCGGTTGTGCGTAAAATTGATCCGGCCATCAGCGGTTCCTCTTCCAGCCAGTTCGCCATGATCAGCAAGAAGGTCAACTACAACTTCCTGCGGATGAAGTTTGGCACCGGTAAGCTGAAGTTCGGCACGTTCTCCATTCCGTATATCTTCTTCGTCTTCCTTCTGGTGGCCATTATTCTGATTATTGTCTCCCGAAAGACCAAATACGGCAAGAGCGTCTACGCTGTAGGCTCCAATGAGAAAAGCGCCCGCCTCGCCGGCATCAACGTCACATGGGTCAAGATCTCCGTGTTCATTCTCACCGGTGTGCTCGTCGGCATTGCTTCCATTCTGCAGGCTTGCAAAATCGGTAATGTGACCCCGGCCTCCTCCGGCCAGAGCTATGAAATGTACGCAATCGCCTCGGTTGTGTTGGCGGGCGTCAGCATGGCAGGCGGTAAAGGAAACATGCTCGGTGTTATTTTCGGTGCGTTATCTTACACCACCATCAACTTCATCATCGTTTCGATTCCCGGCCTCAGTGTTGACATTCAGGATACCTTCCAGGGGCTTGTGCTCATCATCGTCATCCTGATCCAGACCGCCGGGCCTGCCATCAAAGAAAGCTTCCAGCGCTCCCGCAAGCGCCGCCTCGCTTCTGCAAAGGCAGAATAAAGAACTTCATTTTCCTAATAATAGCAGGACAAAAAGGACAAAATTCGTTTTTTCGGATTTTGTCCTTTTTGTCCTTTTGTCCCCGTCGGAAAAAATAATATTTCGGTAATCCTTTTCTCTCGAACCTGTGCTACTATTCCTTTGGAAAGAAGGTGTATCGAATGGCTGCCAATCGCATTTTACTGGTGGAAGACGATCCCTCCATTGCCGGTGCCGTACTTCTGAACCTGACAACCGTGGGGTATGAGGTCGTTTCTTTCAACCACGGCGGCAAAGCTGCTGCATCGCTTGAAGCGGATCATTCTTTTGATCTTGCCCTGCTGGATATCATGCTGCCGGGGATGGATGGCTTTGCGTTATTCAACCTCATGGAGAAATACAACATTCCCGTCATTTACATGACGGCCAAAACTGACAGTGAATCGGAAGTGCGCGGTCTTCGGGAAGGGGCCGAAGACTATATCGTCAAACCGTTTGAAATTGTTACGCTGCTGGTACGGATTGAAAAGGTTCCTGCAAGGACAGGGCGGCTGAATCAGGTCTATCGCTTCCGGGACTTTACCCTGGATGCGCAAAACCGTACCTTGACTCATGCCGGGGAGCCTGTTGATCTTCCGCCTCTGGAATTTGATGTATTCGCCGTATTGATGAAAAACAAAAACCGCACCGTTTCCCGTGAGCGGATTCTGAATGAAATCTGGGGAGAAGATTATTTCGGAGATATCCGCACGGTAGATGTCCGTATTGCCAACCTTCGCAAAAAGTTGGGTCTCTCCGATGAGATTCGCACAGTCTCCAAAGCCGGTTATCGCCTGGAGGAGAGGCAGAGATGAAACTCCGGAAAAAGATCTCGCTGCTGTGCGGGCTGGTTCTTGTGCTTGTCGTGGGCATCTGTTCCCTTATTCTGATCGGGCAGACGAAAGATAATCTATT
The DNA here is from genome assembly GCA_017469115.1 of Oscillospiraceae bacterium. Lineage (GTDB taxonomy): Bacteria > Bacillota > Clostridia > Oscillospirales > Oscillospiraceae > Limivicinus. Next base: position 31,502 of record JAFUGY010000098.1, on the reverse strand, counting down.
AAACCTCGCCTATACAAATGCCGGGCAGAAACAGCGTTCTCTTGTCAGTTCCTTCCGTAAGATGCTCTCTTATTATCATGAGGAGCAGGACAGCGCCGTCACCTCCCGCTCGCTGATGAAATACTGTTTTACGCAGGTTGCAGATGAGGAATCTGTGCTGGTGCTCGATGGTGAAACCGTTTCTTCCTCTTTTCTTCTTGATCCGGGCAACTATTTGATTCCGGATCCCGGCAATCAACAGCAGCGCTTTACCGGCATGGTGGACGGGCGCCGGCTCATCATCGTAGGCAGTTCGTTACGTCTGTCCTACGCCGGAGATTCTCTCTGCTGTAATATTTATGTGGTACAGGATATCACATCGGTTTATCGCCGGATTCACTCGCTTGCCTGGCAGTTTGCTTCCATCGGAGCAATCTGTATCGGTTTGGGGTTGCTCCTGATTGCTTTTCTGGTGCAGCGCTCTCTCCGACCGCTTCAGGCACTGAAAAGCACCGCCTCCCGCATTGCGGAAGGGAACTACACGGAACGGGCAGATGTTTCTTCTGCGGATGAAATCGGTGCACTGGCGAAGGATTTCAATCTTATGGCCGATGCCGTCCAGCAGCGGATTGAAGAACTCACTGAAACTGCCGAACGTCAGAGGCTCTTTATCAGCGGAGTAACCCATGAGTCTAAAACGCCGCTCACCGCCTTGCTTCTGAATGCAGATTCTCTTCAAAACACCTATCTGGAAGAAGAAGAGCGTGATGCAGCGTTATCCAGAATTGTACTCCAATGCCGGTGGCTGGAACGGCTTGTGCAAAAACTGTTGAAGCTTATCACCCTGCGCCAAAAACCGGAACTGCAACGCGTTCAGATTGCAGATCTCTTCTCACGCGTACAGGAAAACACATCAGATACACTTTTTGCCCGGGGTGTCATTCTGGAAACGGCTCGTCAGGTGGAATACCTGAACCTGGATGCCGACCTGATGCAGTCTGTTCTGATAAACCTCGTAGACAATGCAGGGAAGGCTTCCGGTTCGGGGCAGACTATTCTCCTCTCTGCTGATGAAACAGGGTTCACCGTACAGGATCACGGATGCGGAATCCCGCAGGACGAGATTCGCCGCATTACCGACCCGTTTTATATGGTGGATCGCTCCCGCAGCAAAAACCAAGGCGGAGTCGGGCTTGGGCTCGCTCTGGCAAAGGAAATTGTACAGGCACATGGCGGGCAGCTTATCATTGAAAGCATTGTCGGTACCGGCACAACCGTTCGTGTACTGTTGCAGCAATAATCATTCGGTAATCTTCCGGTAACGACTTTTTGTTTCACAGGGTTTATGCTGGTAGCACATTCAACAGAAAAGAGGTAGATTTCATGCGAAAAACCATTTCTCTCGCGCTGGCCGGTGTATTTGCTCTCGGCCTGATCACAGGCTTCGGGAGTGAAGCGGGTGCCGCCATCACCAAAGAACAGGAACAACTGCTTCAGATCGCGAAAGAGGGCAGGGAAGACTCCGTTTCTCTGCATGATCTGGACGTTCCTGCCCGCTTTTCCGGTGACTGGGAAGGGGCAGAAGGCTGTGTAATCGTCCATGCCGATGCGGAAATAGAACTGCCCTGGACAGACAGGCTCCCTGCCGGAACCATTGCTCGCCGCAATTTTACACAGGACGATGCAGACACTCTGATGCAGGTTCTTCTCAAAGGCAACACTCTGTATGAAGAGTCCGGTATGACAAAGCGGCAGGTACAGGACCGTCTGGAACGATATCAGGCCATGCAGCAGGGTGAGATCCCGTTGGAGGGTGATTCCGTCACCTATGAGAACCTCCCTGAAGTGATTGAACGCTGGACGGAATATGCCCGCACTGCCCCGGAGGATGGCGCATTCCGCAACCCTGCCTCAACCATTTTTACCCGGAATAATAATGCCGAGGAAATCCGCGGACGTGCTGATGTGGACGGGAAGATCATGCATCTCTTTGTCTCAACCTTCAATGCTTTCTGGGATCACGTGTCTGTCTATGAAGAAAACTACGGAGACAGTAATGGCACATGGGCACAGCCGGTCTCCCTGATTCCGGATGATGTTTTATCCGAACCGTTGACGATCAGCATCTCGGTGGAGGATGCGCTTCGGCAGGGAAATGCGCTTGTATCGGAGCTGGGATTTCAGCAAATCGTATGCGATGAGATCGACCCTGTTTATTTTATTGCGAGGGATCCCCACACTTACAGTGATGATACTCTTCCTCCGGAATACTATGACTGGACAAAACTGATTATTGACACAGGCTATGAATTGCATTACGTCCGCTGTCTGAACGGTTCTCCCATCGGGTATACCCCGGTTCCCGGCACAGCCAGACCTGAAGATGAAAGCGTTCCGGGTACATGGATGTACGAGTACATCACACTGGACATTACAAAGGATGGCTTCAAGTGTTTTCAATGGTTTTCCCCGCATACTGAGCCTGAGCTGCTGTTGGAAGATGCTCAGCTCCTGCCCTTTGACCGGATTGCGGAACTGTTTTCAAAAATGATCATGGTAAAGAATAATGATGTTTTGTATGTCAATGAACGTAACGGGTTCACCACCATACGGAATTATCAGATCAACAAGGTCAAGCTGACGTTAATGCGTATACGGAGCAAAGAAAACATCGAAGAAGGCCTGTTGGTACCGGTGTGGGACTTTTGGGGCACAGAGCATTACGAATATGACGGCTGGGATAATTACGGCTTTACCGGTGACAATGTTGAAAGAATAGTCCTCACCATCAACGCTGTTGACGGCAGAGTGATCGATCGGGAATTAGGATATTGAAGCCATCCCCACAGCAGGACAAAAGGACAAAATTCGGGTTTCCCGGATTTTGTCCTTTTTGTCCTTTTGTCCTGCTGTCATCAAAGTCTGTGACAGTTCTGTGACACTTCTCCTGTTATCTTTCTGGTTCATATTCCGGCATCGGAAGAAGCGCACGTTGCAGCAAAAGCCGACGTCCGAACTGCAGACGCCGGCCTTTTCTGACCATAGTTTATTTCTTTTCTCCGGAAATCAGGATACGATTCCCGTGGCGGGACAGGCGCCCCTGGCAGTAAAGAGAAAGAGCTTCGATGAGCAGCTTCCATTCAGCCTGTTCCAGCACTCGGGTGCGGAGGGTTTCGGGCGTATCATCCGGATAGACTGCCACCGCTTTCTGTTGGATGATGCTGCCGACCATTCCGTCGTTGTCAGCATAATAAGCCGTCGCTCCGGTGATTTTTACGCCGCGCTCCAGAACGGCACGGAATACCTCCTCATCCGATACTTCCTCAAAAGCCGGCACGAGGCAGGGGCAAGTTCCGATGATTCTGTTTTTATACTGGAAGGGTATCACGCCAAGATCCAGATTATAGCCCGCAAGGATGACAAGGTCGATGTCCATATCCCGGAGTTTGTTCGCCACCGCCATGCTGTGGCTTGTTATATTCGGGAATAACTCCGGATCCACCACGAAAGCTGGCACGCCTGCACCTGTAGCGCGCTTCATCGCCTTGGAATTCCTCTCGGAAGAGATAACGGAAACCAGTTCAAAGTTCGGTATTTCTTTGAAATAAACCGCGTCCAGAATTGCCTGAAGTTTGTTGGCATCCCCGGATACAAGTGCCGCCGCCCTGATCAAAACCATCACCGCCCTGTCTTAGGATCGTTGCAGCAAAATAGGATGCTGCATTCCTTCCTCTGAAAAAGTTCAGAAACTCTTAAAATGATAGCTCTTGTAAAATCATGAAATCAAGATATAATAAGAGAACACTGTTTCTATTATACAACTCAGTTCACATAACGTCAAGACAGGACATGATAATATGACACAACTTTATTTGATCCGCCATACGCAAGCTGAGGGTAACCGTTATCGTATGATGCAGGGTCATTGGGACGGGGATGTTACTCCGATGGGCCTCCGGGAAATTGATGCTCTTGCCGCCCGTTTTCAGCCTCTCCCGATTCACGCGGTCTATTCCAGCGATCTGACCCGTGCCGTGCTGACAGCGGAAGGCATCGCACACAGCAAAAACCTGCCCGTTCTGAAGGATACCCGGTTGCGGGAGCTTGATCTCGGCCCCTGGGAGTCTCAGTTTTTCGGAAATATCGTTCAGCAATACCCTGCGGAAGCAGAGGTCTTTCTGCATGACCCGGGTAACTGGAAAATTGTCGGAGCTGAAACTGCTTATGACGTTATGGAACGGTCCTATCCTGCTCTGCTTGAAATTGCCGAGCGGCATGAAGGGCAGTCTGTTGCCGTTGTCAGCCATGGCGTTACCATCCGGTGCCTGCTGACGAAGATTCTCGGCCTCAGTTTTTCTTCCGATGAATTATTGCCGATCTTTAAAAATACAGCTGTCACAAAGCTGAATTACGAAAACGGAACATTTTCGGTAGAATATATGGGGGATGCCTCCCATATCGAAGGTCTTGAGGAAAGCGACTGGATCTCCGTCGGAGCTCTTCGGGATGAACCTTTTAACCCCTCCGATGATCCTGATTTTTATCTTTCCTGCTATGAGGATGCATGGCGTACCATTCATAACGGAAATACAAGCCGCTTCCGTCTGGAACGCTATCTGGAAGCCGCCGTCAGGCACCATGCGGCAAATCCGCAGGCAATTCATAAACTTTATGATGGAGATGTCTGTGTCGGTTTGATCGATTGCGACACAGAAAAAGGCGCACATGCAAACTACGGCTGGGTGAGCTTTCTCTATCTTATCCCGGAATATCGCGGCAAAGGCTACGGCATTCAAGCGCTTGGGCGTGCGCTGGTGCTCTACCGGAATCTCGGCAGAACCGCGCTGAGGCTTTATGCAGCAGCTTCCAACACCTCTGCACTGCGGTTTTATAATAAATGCGGCTTTTCCGTTCTTTCCCAAGAACCCGGGGCCGATGGGCCTCTGCTCCTGTTGGAAAAGAAACTCGGAAACCGCCGGTTGATTAAAACAGAACAGAAAGGAGAATAGAAATGCTTGATCAGTATCTCATCGTCCACAAAAGTGTATTACCGGATTATTTTGAGAAAGTTGTGGAGGCACGCCGGTTGATTGAAAGTGGGAAGGCTCCCGATGTTTCTTCTGCTGTAAAGATGGCGGGTATTTCCCGCAGCACTTTCTATAAATATAAAGATTCCATCCTTGAGCCATCCGCCATGAGTGAAGGGCGAAAAGCAGTGCTCTCTGTCATGCTGGTGCATGAACCCGGAGTGCTCAGCGCACTGCTTGCAAAAGTATCGGAAGCAGGATGCAGCGTGCTTACCATCACGCAAAGCATTCCCATCCATGACCGTGCAGGAGTTACCATCTCTCTGGATATCAGCGGAATGCACGGTTCGATTGACGGTCTGCTTGCAGCACTTGCAGTCACCCCCGGGGTTGAACAGCCCAAACTGCTTGCAATCGAATAAAAGCAATACCTTGTCATCCGGTTTTTTACAGAACGATGCGGTGTCGCATCCGATAATCTCAATTGTTTGCATTACCAATCAAAAGGAGTATTTCACATGAAACGTATTTTGTCTCTTCTGTTGCTATGCGCCGTAGTCCTGTCCTTCTCGGGATTTGCTTTTGCCGACGAGCCGGCCTTGCCTGCCCTTGGTGAAACGGTTGAAGGCTTCACCGTTAAGGAGATCCGCAAGTTTCCTCTTCTCGGTGCCGACATTGTTCTTTTTGAGCACGACCGTACAGGCGCTCAGCTGATGTATATTGCCAACAACGATATCAACCGTGCCTTTGATCTCACCTTTTTTACCCGCGCGATTGATGAAACAGGGCTTCCTCATGTTTTTGAGCACGCTACCTTGAACGGCTCGGAAAAATATCCCTCCACTGCTCTGTTTTTCAATCTGATTTATCAGACATACAATACCTTTATGAATGCCATGACGGGTTCTCTCTTCACGACCTACCCTGTCGCAAGCCTCTCGGAAGAACAGCTTCTGAAGTATGCCGATTTTTATACCGATAGCTGTCTTCACCCCATGATTCTTGAAAAAGAGAGCATTTATCGCGAAGAAGCCTGGCGTTATCGGCTTGCTTCTCTGCAGGATGACCTGACCATAGAAGGCACTGTTTATTCCGAAATGCTTGCAGCCGCCAATCTGGAGAACACCGCTTACCGCAATCTCCTACGTGCAGCTTTTCCAGGCTCCACAATCGGAAATGAATCCGGCGGTGATCCTGCGCACATCCCCGAAATGACCTGGGATGCTCTCAAGACCTATCATGAAACCTATTATCATCCTTCCAACTGCATTGCCTATCTCTATGGTCAGTTTGACCATTATGAAGCATTTCTCTCTCTGCTCGATCAAGCCTTTGCTCCTTATGAAAAACGGGAATTCACTTTTGAAGATCCAGCCTATACGCCTCTCGCTGTTCCTGTAGAGAACAGCCTGCCCTTCCCGGTTGAAGCCGGCTCTGACACGAAAAACCGTTCTACCATTTACTATGCTTTCGTCTGCCCGGGGCTCAAGGATAACACGCAGGATGAACTGATTCTGAATACGCTGACGGATCTTTTGATGTCGGATGCCTCTGTTTTGATTCAGAGTCTGAAAAAAGCGCTTCCCTCCGGTTCATTCGGAACCTATATCGAGCTCGATGCTCCGGAAGATGCGATCATTTTCTCTGCTTCCAATGTTAACCCGGAAGATGCTTCCGTCTTCCGTGAAACTGTCGACGCCGCCCTTGCTACCGTAGCCTCCGATGGCTTTCCGCAGGATCTGGTGGACGGAATCATGTCATCCCTCTCTCTTTCCATGAAGCTCAGCCGTGAAAACAGCAGTGTCGGCGTGAACCTGGTTGCTGCCGGTGCTTTCAACTCTCTCTATGCTTCAACCGGTGATCCCTTCTATTATCTGGAATACGTCAATGCTCTGGAGCAGATGGATGACTGGAATCAGAACGGCCTTTACCGGGAAGCTGTTTCCAAATGGCTTCTTGACAATGACCGCAACGCTCTCGTCAGCACTTATCCACAGCCCGGCCTTCGGGAAGAACTGGACGCTGCCGAAAAAGCCCGCCTTGCTGACGTAAAAGCTTCGATGAGTGAAGAAGAGCTTCTCTCCATTGTGGAACAGACAAACGCAGAAAAAGAAGAAAAGGATGCCTCCGCTCTCGTAGCCCGGTTACAGGCTGTCACCGTCTCCTCCCTTCCGGAAGAAATCACCTCTTACACGGTCAATGACACCATGGATGAAAACGGCATACGGCGGCTTTCCTCCGAGGCTGCCGTTGATGACGTCGGAGAGGCGATGCTTTTCCTCGATGCAGCCGGCCTTCCGCAGGAAGATCTGCATTGGTTTACGCTTTACACCGCACTGCTTGGGGAAATGGACACTTCTGCACACACGCACGAAGAACTGGCCTCTCTTCTGACCCGCTATCTTTATAACGGCAGCATCAGGCTTTCCCTTATCAACACCTACGGAACAAAGGACTATCATCCTTATCTCCGTGCAAGTTGGATTGCTGCAGATGAAGATCTTGCTTCCGGATATGACCTGGTGTATGAAGTGCTGTATGATACCCAGTTTACCGACACGGAAAAATTACTCGGTCTGATCACGCAGAATAAAGCTTCTTTGAAGAGTTCCATTACGAGCAGCCCCTTCTCTGCCCAGCTTTACCGTGCACTCGGCGGGTTCGCTCCTCTCTATGCTTATTATGACTACGTCAACTTCCTCCCCTTCTACGCTTTCCTGGATCAGGTTGAGCAGGCTATGCAAAGCGATCCGGAAGCTGTAATTGCAAAGCTTGAGCAGATTCAACAATTCCTCCACAATCGTGCAGGCGCGATTTCTGCCTATGCCGGCAGCAAGGAAGGCATTGAGACCAACGCCCCGCTGGCAGAAGCTTTCTTCCAAAAACTGGATGATCACCCTCTCGAACCTGTTGCCTATCGGTTTGAAACTTCCGCCCCTTGTGAAGGTCTTGTGGTTGACAGCTCCGTGCAGTATAACTGCATTGTCAGTGATTATGCCGGCATGAATCTGCCGGAATATACCGCAGATCTCGATGCGGTTTCTGCTCTGATTTCCGATGTTTATCTGATCCCGATGCTTCGCGAGCAGTACGGTGTTTATACCCCGATGCACGGATATCTGGATGATGCAGGAGCGTACTTCATCACGTATCGCGACCCGAACATCAAAGAAACGTTTGACGTGTACGAAGCACTCCCCGAGTTCCTCGCAAACTATGAAGTTGACCAGGAGACGCTTGACGGCTATATTCTCTCCAGCTATTCCGGTTATGCTATGCCGGAAGGACAGCTGAGCGGTGCTATTTCTTCCATTCTGAATGTGTTGACGGAGACTCCTGACGATATCAAGCTCCAGTACATGCGGGAGTTGAAAGCACTGACGCCCGATCGGCTGCAATCTCTTTCAGAGGCTTACGGCGGTATGATGCAAAACGGAATCCGCCTCACAGCAGGCGGTGCTGCCGCTCTTAATGAGCAGGCCGATCTTTACGATGTCATTCTCAATCCTTTCGGAGCAGTCGACACCTCTGCAGTTGAGTTCTCTGACGCTGCCGAAGGCAGTGAACATTACGAAGCAGTCCGCTTTGTGTTCGAAAACCACCTGATGCAGAGTGCGGAGGAAACCCGCTTCGGAGCAGATGATGATGCAACGCTTGGCGATCTTGCAGGCGCTCTGTATGCCCTGATCGGCGGAGACGCATCCGTGCCGGAAGATGCCGTTGCCATTCTTGCAGAAAACGGACTCCTGCCGGCGGAAAGCACCGCAGATGCAATTCTGACCGATAACGAGGCTCATCTGATTCTCTCCGCTTTCAGCCAGGCAGTGGGAATCCCGTATACAGCTCCCGATGCTCAGGAAGAAGATGCCGCTCTGACCCGCGGGGAACTTGCCGAAATCGTCATGAACTATACAAACGGTTTGGGCTAACCCAAAAGCAGAACCCACATAACATGAAAAACGGCCGCGCATTCGTTTTGTGAATGCGCGGCCTTATTATTTTTGTTTATTTTACATGCTTGCCCTGATAACCGGAAGACGCTCTTGTTCTTGACTGGAGGGGATTTTTATTCAGCGAAAGATGGCTTCTTCGTGCCGGCTGCTCTGTTTTTTCGGCATTGTCTTTCAGCTCGTTACTCTCTGCCTGCGTATTGTCTGCTGTCTGAGCAACACTTTCGTTCTGTGGCATATTTTCTTCTGCTGCAACGCTTTCGGCATCTGTGGCATTTTCTTCCTGTGCAAGGATTTCTGCCTCAGCATGATCTGCCGGCTGAACTATCTGTTTGCTCTCTTCCTGCGGAACAGCCTTTTTAGCCGGTACCAGATTTTTGACGGAAGACAGCTTTTCTGTAACAACAGCAAAAACTTTTTTCCTGTTAGGGTCCTTCTCCGGTTTATCAGCAGCATCGGCACCCCCGCCAAAGGTCTTTGCAAAATAATCGTTTTCCGGTTCCCCGGTTAAACCGAGTTTTGACGGGATGCCCTTATAATCCGGCGCAGACCAGTTCAGCACAAGGCCGCACCAGCTTTTTCTTCTGTTGATATAGAGAAACTGGAAAATAAAGCGCGTAATAAAATACGAGATAAAGCCGGAAGCTGTGCCGATGATGGCACCGGCAAGCACATCAGAGGGATAATGGGCCATGAGATAGTTGCGTGCAATCATCATCAGCAGAACCCAAACAACCGCAGGAGCCGTCCACTTCTTCCCTTTCATCAGGCGAATGGCTACCATGCCTGCTGCAGCAGCTGTAACATGCCCGGAGGGGAAAGACCATCCATCCTCCATCGGTGCATTGATCTCCGCCCACCACTGGGAATATGGTGATACCGTCAGCGGTCTCGGCCTCGCCACGGCATCCTTCAGGATGATATTGGTAATCAATGCCCCGCAGCATACCGCGCCGAAAATGCAAACACCAAGCTTCCTTGTTTTGGGAAAACACATCAGGATAATCGCTGCCAGGAAGAAAACCAATCCTTTCTCTCCGATCAATGTAATCAGCTTAAAAAGAAACGTGAAAAAGCCGTTACCGACAGCGTGAAGAGCTGAAAGAATCAGCCTGTCGTATCCGGCAAAAGCAGTGTTCAGCCAATTGGCTGTAGCAGTAAGTGCCAAAAGAATCGCCTCCAGACATATTATTGATCCGCAACGAGATTATTCACCCAGATGCGTTTTTTCACGAAAATATACCCGATGATACACTTAATGATGTCAACTCCATAACAAATCGCATAAATCGGGATAATCGGCAACGTCGTTCCTTTGACAAGAAACAGCGTCAACGGAATGGACAGCACCCAGATGTAAACGCTGTCATACAGGAATGTCAGAAATGCTTTTCCGCCTGAGCGAAGGGTAAAAAAGCAGGAATTGGTAAAGGCATTGGCCGGCATCATCACCGCGTTGGTAAGCAGCATGCCTGTTGCCAGGCGGCGAACCATCTCCGTGGTATTGTAAATACGGGGAATGTAGGGGGATAGCATCGCCATCACCACGCCGACGAGTGTGCTGAGCACAACCGAAAATGCAATGAGTTTGCGGTCCTCATCCACAGCCTGCTCCAGTTTCCCTGCTCCAAGAAGCTGCCCGACGATGATTGAGATTGCAGTGCCCATCGCAAAAAAGGCACAAAAGAACAGGTTGGAAACGGTTGATGCGATGTTTTCTGCCGATACGACCTCCAATCCGCGGCGGGACATGATCTGATTGAGCGTTGTCATCCCGCCGGACCATAAAAGCTCATTGATCAGCAGCGGCATCCCCGTTGCAGAAACCTGCCTGACAAGGGCAGAAGGAACTTTTAAAGAACGATAGAGCCCTTTGGCAAAAGGATGCTTCTGCAGGTGGGTATGCGTGTAACCGATAATAATGGTGCATTCCACAACACGGGCCAGCACCGTAGCAACTGCCGCCCCGACCACGCCGAGTTTCGGTGCTCCGAGCTTGCCGAAAATCAGCATATAGTTGAAAAAGAGATTGACAAAAACCGCTATGATGCCGGCTTTCATCGGAATCTGCGTTTCTCCTGTTTCCCGCAGGGTGCTGGAATAGACATTCAGCAACGCAAACAGCGGCATCTGCAGCAGCATCACATTCAGATACTGTCTGCCGTAATGCATGGTAGCTACGAGGTCCAGCGCGTCCTCTCCTTCATGGATAAACAGGGAAATCAGCTCATCTCCGAGAGAGAGCAACAGGCAGAACGCCACTGCGAGCACCCCAAAAACCACCCAGAATTTGAAGCGCATGCCGTTCTTGACGCCTTCATGATCTCCTTTTCCGTAATACTGTGCGGTGTAAATGCCTGCTCCCGCAAGGCTCCCGAACACACACAGATTAAAAATAAAGAGGATCTGGTTGACAATTGCCACCCCGGACATTGGTTCCGTACCGATGCGGCCGACCATAATGTTGTCAAGAAGCGAAACGAAATTCGTGATAACGTTCTGAATCAGGACGGGAACCATCACAGCGAACAACTTCTGGTAAAACTCCCTGTCCCCAACATATTTTTTGACCATAAAAATCGGTTATCAAAAACTCATTCGGTGGGCTGATGATTCCCTCCGGATGGTTTTTTTCCTCTGTGGTAATACCTCCGGCGATTGCCGCTCTTTTTCTTTTCCGGTGCGGTTGTGCCATCTGCTGCGGCAGACGTCTCTGCAGCTCTGGCAGATGATGCAGGCTGCTTTTCTTTCTTTGGTGGGTTCCCCGCACCGGCAGTTTGGCCTTTTTTCTGTGAAGGAGTTTCATTGCCGTTCTGACGGCGTGGTTTCTGAGCGTGCTGCGGTGAGGCAGCTTTCCCTTCCGCTTCTTTCTTTTCCTCCGATTCGGCAGGCTTTTTTGCCGGTTTCTTTGTGTTGGGACGCCGGTTCTGCCGATGCCGTCTGGCGTTATGAGAAGCAGAAGGTTCTTCTTTTTGCTCTTCCTCATCCTGCTTCAGCCCCTCTGTGACTTCTGCTACCTTTTGCTCTTCCGCGAAGAGGGAAGGCATTGCCCAGGGGTCCTCTTCCTCCACAACTTCCTCTTCTTCCGGAACATAGTGGAGCACTTTGGGATACGGTTCTCCCTCTTTGGGATGCCCGCCCGGCACTGTTGCAACTTCAGCTGCTTTAAAAAGGTGCGTGGTATCATCGGATTCTCCCTCCAGATGCACCTTTACCATCTGCCTCAGAAGATCAACCGAAATCGCAGTTCCGTATCCGGCCGTCGTTTCTACAAATGCGCCCTGTTTCGGCACATTTTTTACCAGTTCTTCATACGCTTCTTCTTCGTAACGCAGGCAGCACATCAATCGGCCACAACTGCCGGAGATTTTTGCCGGATTCAGAGAGAGGTTCTGAATTTTGGCCATTTTGGTTGAAACCGGTGCAAAATCATTCAGAAAAGAATGGCAGCAATACGGCCTGCCGCAGATTCCGATCCCTCCGAGCATTTTTGCTTCATCTCGAACGCCGATCTGGCGCAGCTCAATACGGTTATGAAAAATGCTCGCAAGATCTTTCACCAGCTCACGAAAGTCAACCCGACCGTCTGCGGTGAAAAAGAAGAGCGTCTTGCTGCCGTCGAAACAGCACTCCACATCCACGAGCTTCATCTCCAGTCCGTGTTCTTCTATTTTCTTCTGGCAGATGCCAAAAGCTTCCTTCTCCCGGAGTCTGTTTTGTTCTTCCGTCCGTTTATCCTGTTCGGTTGCGATGCGAATCACCGGGCGCAATGGTTTGACAATTGCTGCATCCTCCACCATGCGGTTTCCCTGTGCGCACTCTGCGATTTCCAAACCCTTTGCGGTTTCTACGATTACTTTGTCTCCCTCACGGAGCCTGATCCCCTCCGGAGAAAAGTAGTAGTTCTTTCCGCTGGATTTAAATTTTATGCTAACTACTTCTGTCAATTTCTTCTCCTCATTGTTTCTTCGAAACGATCGAGCTTGTTTCCAGCAATCCAAACACCTGTTTCACATTGACGTTCACCTTCAGGTATTCGATGCATTTTTCCATCAGCTCGATGATTCTGTTCAATTGCCGTTTGTCCATGCCCATGGCATCCGCACGAAAACAGAGTGCTTCCGTAACTCGCTGTTCCACAGAAAGGCAGAATTCCGTCAGCTCCTGGATGGAAATCCCGGTGTTCTCTTCACAAAACAACCAAAGAGACAGCCTGTCACGTTCTGCCACCTTTTTCAGGTACTCTTCGCCGAGTACCGCCATAGTGCTTTTTTCTGTTTCACCTTCTGCCGAGCTGTTGAATTCCACACATCGTGAGCGAACCGTCGGCAATAGTCTTCCCGGATTGGAAACACACAAAACGATCACCGCACCGTTCGGCGGTTCCTCCAGAAACTTCAATGCCGCATTCTGCGCTTCCGGGTTCATCCATTCGGCCTCTTTGAAAAGATAAACTTTTCTGGATGCTTCGTTCGGAAGTACCACTGCATCGGCAGCAGCCTCCCTCACCTGATCCACTACAATTTCACGCTTCTTCTTTCCGGCATCGTTGGTCAGCCTCTCGATTATAGAAACATCGGGGTGCTTCCCGTCTCCCGCTTTACGGCAGGCATTGCATCTTCCGCAGGGCAGCGGAGGCGCCCCTTGGCATACAGCAGCTTGTGCAATACGCAAAGCGACCTGAAAACCTTCCTCCTGAGAAGGTGATGAGACAATATAAGCGTGCCTGATTTGCCCGGCATCAGCAAATCGGATCGTCTGCATATCAGGCGAACTTTTCCAGGGCAACGCCGAGCCTTGCAATCGTTTCTTCCCGACCGAGAATTCTGCAGATTTCCACAGCTCCGCCGGGTGTTACTGCCTTTCCGGCGGCTGCAATTCTTACAGGCCACATCACGACTGACTTTTTCACACCCATACGCTCTGTCAATTCTGTCATGGCCGCGAGAATGCCCTCATCGTTCCACTCCGGCATTGCTTTGAAGAGAGGCAAAATCTCTGCCAGAACTGCTTTGGCAGATTCCAGCGTGCTTTTGCTCTTCTGATGGACAAAGAGAGAAACATCATATGCAGGTAATGCATCAAAAAAGTCAAGCTTGGCGGGAATATCCGTTAAGACCTCAGTGCGCTGCTGCAGAAGGGCTGCTATCGCGGAAGCGTCGATCGCCGGGTTTTTCACGCCCTGGCGGATGAAAGGCTCTGCTACTTTTGCAAACTCTTCCGGCGACATGGCACGAATATACTCTGCATTGAAATACGTCAGCTTTTCGAGATCGAAAATAGCAGGAGACTTTGAAATCCCCTTTAGATCGAAAATTTCTTTCAGTTCATCCAGAGAGAAGATCTCTCGCTCTCCGCCGGGGCTCCACCCAAGGAGTGCCACATAATTGATTACAGCGTTGGTCAGATAGCCCTGTGCAATCAGATCTTCATACGAAGGATCCCCATGCCGTTTGGACATCTTATTGTGAGCATCCCGCATAACCGGAGAGCAGTGCACATATTTGGGAATCTCCCAGCCAAATCCTTCGTACAACAGATTGTATTTCGGAGCAGAAGAGAGATATTCGCTTCCGCGCACCACATGGGTAATTCCCATCAGATGGTCGTCAACCACATTGGCAAAGTTATAGGTCGGCATTCCATCTCTCTTAATCAGCACCTGGTCATCCAGCGTCTTATTCTCAACCGTGATATCTCCGAAGATTTCATCATGGAAGGTCGTTGTGCCTTCATGGGGAATCCTCTGGCGAATCACGTACGGCTCTCCGGCGGAAGCTCGCGCATCCGATTCTTCCCTGGTCAGTGCACGGCACGGATCATCTGCACGGTCAAATTCACCGGAATCTTCTTCACTCTCACTTCTCTCACAGAAGCAGCGATAGGCACAGCCTTTTCCCACAAGAAGATCTGCATAGTCTTTGTACATTGCCATCCGCTCGCTCTGAATATACGGAGCAACCGGCCCCCCGATATCCGGGCCTTCATCATGCTCCAGATGGCATTCTTCCATTGTGCGGTAAATCACATCGGTTGCCCCTTCAATCAGACGGCCGCGATCGGTATCTTCAATGCGGAGGATGAATTTTCCGCCCGCATGCCGGGCAATCAGATAGGTATACAGAGCTGTGCGCAGATTGCCCACGTGCATATAACCTGTGGGAGAGGGCGCAAATCTTGTACGCACTTCCCCGACAGGGATTCTCTTTTCATTTTCTTCGTACCATGTCATATCTTTCATTTTTTATACTCCATAAATAGAACTATACTAAACTATATTATAATAAGAATTAATTTAGCAGTTGTCAAGTCGAAGTTCTTCTGATAAAATAAGGAATTACGAAAAACCCGCTTTTATTGGGAATAATTCACAAAGAAGGTACCTCTCATGGAAAACCAGACAGAAGCAAAAAAAGTAATGTTCTCCGGCATACAGCCTTCCGGAAATCTTCACATTGGCAGTTATCTCGGTGCAATGAAGAACTGGGTTGCTCTTTCCGAGCAGTATGACTGCTATTACTGTATCGTCGATGAACACAGCATCACCGTGCGCCAGAATCCTGCGGATCTTCGGCGCCGTTCCGTGCTGCAGCTTGCACAATATATCGCCTGTGGCCTTGACCCGCAGAAAAATACTCTTTTTATTCAGAGTCATGTTCATGAACATGCGGAACTTGGCTGGATTCTGAACTGCTATACCATGTTCGGAGAACTGAGCCGCATGACCCAATTCAAAGATAAGAGTGCCAAGAATGCAGAAAACATCAACGGCGGGCTTTTCACATATCCGACGCTGATGGCAGCAGATATTCTTCTTTACGGTGCCCACTATGTGCCGGTCGGTGCCGATCAGAAGCAGCACGTCGAACTCACACGGGACATTGCCATCCGCTTCAATAACCTTTACGGTGACACCTTTATCGTCCCCGAGCCCTATATCCCGAAAGTAGGAGCAAGGATTATGTGCCTTTCCAACCCCACCTCAAAAATGAGCAAGAGTGATCCTGCCGGCTGTGTCTTCCTGATGGATTCTCCGGATGAGATTTCCAGGAAGTTCAAACGCGCCATTACCGACTCCGATACCGAGCACTGCGTTCGCTACGCGCCGGAGGAAAAACCGGGTGTTGCCAACCTGATGAGCATCTATTCCTCGGTGACAGGCAAAACCTACGAAGAAATCGAAAAAGAGTTTGACGGAAAAGGCTACGGCGCTTTTAAACCGGCTGTCGGCGATGCTGTGATTGAAACGCTGCGCCCGATCCGGGAAGAGACGGAGCGTCTCCTCGCCGACAAGGCGTATCTGAAAGAGATCTACACGGAAGGAGCACAGCGTGCCCAGTACGTTGCCAGAAAGACGCTTCGCAAAGTGGCAAAAAGAATTGGATTTGTGGAGAAACCTTTCTGATAAACCCCTTACGCGGAGGTTACTATGTTTTCTGTGCTTGCTCATCCGCTGAGAATTGCACTCGCGCTCTTCTCTGCGTTTGCAGTTTCGTATTTCATGGTTCCGTCGGTTAAACGGTTTGCTGAGAGCGTCGGAGCGATTGATATGCCCAATGCCCGCCGGATCAATAAAGTGCCCGTCCCCCGGATGGGCGGCATTGCGATTTTCTGTGGGTTTATATTGTCAGCCATTTTGTTTGTCGATCTGACGGATCAGGTAAAAGGGATTCTGATCGGCAGCGGTATCATAGCACTGATGGGCGGATTTGACGATGTTTACAATCTCAGCCCGAAAATAAAGCTTGCAGTTCAGATCGGTGCAGCAGTTGTTTGTGTTGCCTGCGGCGTAGTGGTTGACGGAATCACAAACTTTATGGCTGACGGAGAAATGTTTTACCTCTCCCAGCCGATCTCCGTCCTGGTAACCATCATTTGGATTGTCGGATGCACCAACGCCATCAATCTGATTGACGGCCTTGACGGGCTGGCGGTCGGGATGTCTGCCATCAGTGCAACCACACTGTTTATCATTTCTCTGGTTGTGGAAGATATAAACATCAATGTCTCTGTAATTCTGGTTTGTGTAATCGGCGCATGTGCCGGCTTCTGGCCATACAACAGAAATCCAGCCAAAATTTTTATGGGCGACGTCGGTTCCCAGATGCTGGGCTTTCTCCTTTCCACCATTTCCGTCATGGGTATCTTTAAAATGCATGCCCTCGTGACCATGCTGATCCCGTTTCTCTCCATGGCGGTCCCTCTTGCAGACACTGCTTTTGCATTTATCCGGAGAATTCTCAAGGGGCAGAGTCCTTTCCATGCCGATAAAGGGCATTTCCATCACCGGCTGCTGGCGATGGGGCTTACCCAGAAGCAAGCTGTTACGGTCATGTATGCCATTTCAATATTGCTTGGGATCTTTGCTTATCTGATGATCGGCAAGACGCGCAATGTTAAAATCGTCTGCCTGATCGTTGCTTTTGTGCTTGTTCTCTTTATTGTCGTATATGTGCTGAAAATTTATCCCCGTACCCACCCGATTCAGCCTGTTAAGGATGAACCGGTTGAAGAGGATATCAAAATCTATCACGAGAAGGGGAAAAGCAAGAAATGAATCTGAAACTCAACTACAAACGAACCTTTCTGATTGGGTTTGCTTTCTTTGGCATTCTCCTGCTCTGGCAGGTATACGATTCCTGGTGCCCCACCTTTCTGACGGATATTTTCGCCCGCAGGATGTATGGCATCTCCTCGGCAGAGCTCAAAGCCGGCGATCCGGAGAAAATTCTTAATGTGCAGTGGCTGGTCGGGATCATTATGGCTTGCGATAATCTTGCTGCGCTGATTCTGCTGCCGATCTTCGGAAACCTTTCGGATAAGACGCATACTCCCCTTGGAAAGCGCATGCCTTATATCCTTACGGGTACTTTTGTAGCAGCTGTCGCTTTCCCGTTCATCCCGGTGTTTTTCCATGCCAA
The DNA here is from genome assembly GCA_017469115.1 of Oscillospiraceae bacterium. Taxonomy (GTDB): domain Bacteria; phylum Bacillota; class Clostridia; order Oscillospirales; family Oscillospiraceae; genus Limivicinus. Next base: position 13,625 of record JAFUGY010000098.1, on the reverse strand, counting down.
CAATATCGCCGGAATGGTTGCGATGATGGCAATTGTGCTGATGTTCATGATGATGTATCGTAATCCCGCCGTTGCCCTCATGCCGGACATCACTCCGAAACCCCTGCGAGCAAAGGCAAATGGTATCATCAACATCATGGGGTATCTGGGCGGTGCTTTTGCCACGGTGCTTGGTATATTCCTTAAGTTGAGTGATTATATCAATTCTGCCGACGCGGTTCGCAACGTCTGGACCATTGAGCTGCCTTTCATTATTGCCTCCCTTCTTATGGTGATTTCCGCGCTCGTGCTCTTTTTTACCATCCAGGAAAACAAAATTGCAGAGGAGATCAAAGACGAGATGGCGGAGGGTGAACGGTATGCCGCCATTGAAAATCCGGTTGAGGACGATAAGCCGATGACCCCGGCAAACAAGAAAATGCTGCTTGCCATTCTGGCCGCAGAATTTCTCTGGTTCATGTCGGACAATGCCATCGGCACCTATATAGGCAACTATGTCATTTACTACCTGCAGTCGGTTTCCAGTGCGACGATGATCCTGACCATCATCGGCGGTCTTGCCAGTGTCGTCGGTTTTGCCACTGCCGGATCTATTGCCGATAAAATCGGACGAAAATGGACGATTTCCATCGGCCTTGCCATCACCTTTCTGGCACTGATTATCATGTGTTTTGTCGCACCGACGCACAATGTCACCGGTGTGAACGGAGAATTTTCCTTCCCCAAGTTGCTCTTCCTTGTCTGGGCTATCAAAGGTTTTGGCATGGCATTGGTGCATAACTGTTCCTTCCCAATGGTTGTCGAGCTCTCTTCTTCCAAAACCATCGGAAAATTTACCGGTTTTTATTACTCGGCAAGTATGTCCGCCCAGACTGTCACCCCGATTCTTCTCGGCCTTGTTTTCAACATGACCGGAAAATGGCGTGCCCTGTCCATTTATGCTGCTGTCCTCACTGCATGCAGCTTTGGGGTATTTACCTTCCTGGTGAAAAACATCAGAGCTTCAAAAGTCGGTAATGCAAAAGGACTGGAAGCTCTCGGAGCCGACGATTAAGATCCAGAAAGACGATATTATTTTTGAAGCCTTCGCTCCTTTTCGGGCGGAGGCTTTTATCATTTTCAAGAAAAAATGACGATCTCTCAAAAAAATATCAAAAAACTGTTGACAAGCATATACTCTTGTGCTATTGTACTAATCGCTTAATACAGTAATGCAGTTTGCGAGGTGAGACATGGACTTTAAGCTAAAAGATGCAAGGCCGATCTGGCAACAGCTTGCCGATCAGATGACGGAAAGCATTGTTACCGGTGAATACCAGCCGGGAGAACGCTTTCCATCCGTGCGTGATCTGGCACTGCAGGCAGGCGTCAATCCTAACACGATGCAGCGAGCGTTGTCAAAGTTGGAAGAAACCGGCTTGCTCATAACCTCCAGAACAGCTGGAAGAAATGTAACGGAGGATGAAGAGATTCTCCGGGCGGTACGCAGGCAACTCGCCGAAAAGAGAGTTGCAGAATATTTGGAAGATATGGAAAAGCTCGGATTCAGCCGCGGGAAAGCCGCAGAATATGCCGGGAATTTTCGGAAAGGACAGGAACTATGAACACCTCTGAAATCATTCAATGTACAAACCTGCAGCGTACCTTTGGGAAAACCAAAGCTTTGAACAGTGTTGATCTCTCTGTCGGGCGCGGCAGAATCGTCGGACTCGCTGCACCCAATGCGGCGGGCAAAACCACTCTCATCAAAATTCTCGCAGGGCTTCTTCAGCCGACGGGTGGTTCCGCTTTGATTGACGGAGAGCTTCCCGGTGTCTATACTAAAACCATTACCGCTTATCTGCCGGATAAACCGTGCTTTCCGGATTGGATGAGGGTACAGGACAGTATTGACATTTATGCCGATTTCTATACCGATTTTGACCGCAACAAGGCCAACGAGATTTCTCGCACTCTGAAGCTGGATCGCAACGTTGCTATTCGCACCCTTTCCAAAGGAACGAAAGAAAAGCTGCAGCTCATGCTGGTGATGAGCCGGAAAGCCCAGCTCTATCTGCTGGATGAACCACTGGCCGGCATCGACCCCGCAGCCCGTGATTTCATGCTGCATACCATTGTGGCCGGATATAACGAAGCAGGAACTGTTTTGATTTCCACCCACCTGATTACCGATGTGGAAAAGCTTCTCGATGAAGTGATTTTTCTGAAAGAGGGCTCGGTTGTGCTGCACCGTTCTGCAGAAGAAATCCGGGAGACAGAAGGTAAATCAGTGGATGAACTGTTCCGCGAAATGTTCCGTTTTGAAGCCTGAGAAAGGAGAACACGAAAAATGTTTGGAAAACTGATGAAATATGAGTTGCGCGGATGCATGCGTGTCTTTCTCCCTTTATGGGGTACAACGCTTGCATTGGCAATGATTAACGGCTTTACCATGGGCTTTGAACCTGCCATTTCCGCTCCGCTTCTTAAATTCATTCTTACGATTCTGCCGGGGCTCCTGCTGTTTGCGTTAGGCCTTGGAATGTTCGTGGTAGCTTTTGTTCTGATCATTCGGAGATTCTATTCCGGTCTGCTCGGAGAAGGCGGTCCCCTCGCTTTTACTCTTCCGGTCACCTTTGCAGAGCAGATCAATTGCAGGCTTCTCACTGCATTGATTATGGTGGTTGGCTGCCTTCTCACAGGATTTCTCTCTACTGTACTGATCATTTTGATCCGAGGCTATGGAGACACCGTACAGTCCTTCTTTGCCGAGGCTAGACGGGTGTTTGCTTCCTATTCAAAAACCGGGCTTATTCTCTTTGAGCTGATTGTGTTTTTCCTCGCCTCCGGCGCTTATATGGTGCTTCGTTTGTATTCCGCCATTGCAGTCGGGCACCTGGTTCAGAACCACAGAGGGCTCTGCTCACTGGTAGCCTACATTGGGATCGGATGGATTATCAACTTTATTCTGATCGGCATGGGAAGACTTTTCAACCGTTACATGGAAACAAATCCTCTTGTAATTTCCGTTACTTCTTTTGAAGAAGCGTTGCAGTATCTGCCCGCTTTCTTTGGAATCGGGATCGGGTTTTCACTTCTTGGATGCGTCGTTCTCTGGCTTCTCACCTGGGGAATTCTGAAGAAACGGTTGAATATCCTATAATGGGATTTGCTCCTATTTTGAAAAAACCATCAACAGCCGGAAAAGCCCTTGTTCCTCTTCAAATGGATGAGGAACAAAGGCTTTTCTCATATTCCGGCTCGTTTCACATAAACGACCCGGCAAAAGTGATCAACTGTGGGAAGAAAATGCACAGTGCAATCACAACAACCGTACCGAGAATATACCAGACCAGATTTTTAAAAGTAGAGATGACCTGAATTTTCATCAGATCACATGCCACATAAAGGCACATCCCGACGGGCGGTGTTACAAGCCCGATACCAATAACAACTGTAACCAAAACACCGAGTACGATCGGATCGATCCCAACACTCATGGCAATCGGAAAGATGATCGGCATGAAGAGCGTTAAGGCCGCTATGGATTCCATAAACATCGTCACCAGGAAGAACAACAGCAAAATCATGATCAGAATTACTGTTGGATTCGTGCTGAACCCCAGCATCACCCCTGTGAGCCATTTATCAAAGCCTGCCGTCGTCAGCATGATGGTATAGAGTTTGGCACATCCGATTACCAGAAAGATACGAGCGGAAACACGGACTGTTTCGGAAAAACAGAACACCAGATCCTTCCATCTCAATTCACGATAGACAATTCCACCACAGATCAAGCCGTAAACCACCGCAATAGCGCCTGCTTCCGTCGGAGAGACAACGCCTGCCGTGATTGTACCGATAATAACAAAAGGCATTAACAGCGCCGGCCAGCTTCCTTTAAAAGTTCGCCATAGTTCTTTCCAGGTAAATCTGCCGTTTTCTTTTTCTACCCCTTCTCTTTTTGCAAAGAAATAGGAAATAACCATCTGTGAAATGCCAATCAGGATACCCGGAAGAATTCCGCCAAGGAACATTTTCCCGGTAGAAATGGAACAAATTCCTGCAATGACGACCATCGGGATCGATGGTGGAATGATGATACCGACCGTTGAGCTGACACCGGTCACAGTAACCGTCAGTTCTTTGGAATAACCTTTTTTCAGCATAGTTGGCATGAACATGCCGGAAACACCAGCCGTGTCCGCCACCGCAGATCCGGAAATCCCGGCAAAAATCATGGATGCCAACACATTGACATGGGCAAGCCCTCCGTAGATGTGACCTACAATTGCATAACAGAAGTCCATCAGGCGGCGGCTGATACCACCTTTTGACATGGTATAACCTGCAAAAGTATACAGTGGAATAGCAAGCAGAGCCCAGCTGTTCATTCCCTCAAACATACGCTGGGTTAATGTTTTGATATCAATGCTTCCCCCACTGATGAATACGATTCCACCCACTGCAGCAAGGCCAAGCGAAATTCCGATTGGAATTCCCAGAACCATAAGGGCAGCAAAGCTGATCAGTAACCATGCTATCATGATAACTTGTCCTCCTTTGGCTCTGCATTTTCCGTTAATGTGACAATCAGGTGGATTACCGCAGCTACAATACACAGGACTGCAGCCACAGGGAAAATCTTATATACCTGACCCATTCTGTATTTCGGCATTGTGGATATTTTAATGGCCATAGCCTTTACAGAATAAAGCTTACCACTCTGATAAACCATCCAATAAAATGCGATCATTGCCACATCAACAAGAATCTTCGCAACCTTTTCTCCATATGGAATCTTTCTGGCAATTGTATCTACCGCTTCTACCCGCAGATTCGTCCCCTGGACGGCGATTCCGGCAGCTCCGATCAGCATTGCCCATACATTGGCATACTGGCTGAACTCCATATACCAACGGAAGCCTCCCACTGCAGGAATTGCACGGAGAACCACATTTGCTATGATAACAATAAACATCACTGCAATAAGTACTGCCGCAACAGCTGTCGTAATGCGATCCATCCAGATCTGAATTGTATGAAAAATCGAATATATTTTTTTTTGCATACTATTTACTCCAACAGGCAAACAAAAATCAGCTTTCTAAAGCAAGGGAAGGCCCGAATTCATAGAAAGCGAACCTTCCCTCAAGAAAACTTATGAAGCTGTCTTGAACCCTAAAACGTGGCTTTTATGCCAAAGAAGCCAGAAGGTCTTCGGAAATGCCGAGAGCATTTTCCTCAATGACGGATTTGCTGGCAGCGGAGAACGGAGCGAGGTCAGGATAATTGATCTTCATGCCGGCTTCTTCCAGATTGGCAACAAGGTCATCCGTCTGCTGGCGGTTCATCTGGCGGTCATAGTCACCGGAAGCAAGCGCTGCAGCCGCAACAATCTCCTGCTGTTCAGGGGTCAGCTTCTGCCATACGGATTCCGCAATGGCGAAGCACATGCCGGAATAGATATGATTGGTAACAGAGAGGAATTCCTGAACTTCATACAGCTTATTGTTATAAATAACAGGGATCGGGTTTTCCTGGGCATCATAGGTCTTTTGCTGAAGTGCCTGATAGAGCTCAGAAAATGCCAGAGGCTGCGGATTTGCACCAAGAGCGCTCATTGTTGCCATAATAACCTGGTTTTCCGGTGTGCGAATCAGCATTCCCTTCATATCATCCGGAGACTCGACAGGACCTTTGCTGTTGGTAACACAGCGGAAGCCGTTGTCGTAGTGAGCCAAAACACGGATACCGTAGTCGAGCAGCTGAGCCTCAGCAGCAGCTTCCACTTCACCATCCATAAATGCCCATGCAGCGTCAAAATCGCTGAACAGGAAAGGCAAACCGGAGATATTCATATCAGCAACAACTGTGCCGAAGTTGGAAGCATCCGTAATAACGATATCAACTGTGCCGGAATCCAAAACCATAGACTCTACCAGCTGGCCGTCACCGCCGAGCTGACCGGCAGGATAAACCTCAGCTGTTACAGCTCCACCGGTCTTTTCTGCGATTTCATCTGCAAAAGACTTTGCAGCAATGTTGCGAGGGTCAGTGTCTGCCGTGGAAACGCCGATTCTGAGCACGATTGCGTCATCCGCCGAAGCGGCTACTGCACAAATCGTGAACATCATTGCGAGGGTCAGTGCGAGTGCGAGAATCTTTTTCATGGGTTTTTCCTTTCTTTCTAATTATATTTACTCTCCTGTTTGGTCAGGATGACGAGTACTATAAAATCAAATGGTTCCTTTTGCCTGTAATGCTTTTTTCAGTTCTGCTGCCCCAAAGCGTGGAGAACCGAGGAAAGGTTTTCCGAAGATACTCCGCAGATGTTCTTCCGCATAGGCCATGCTTCCCTGTGCAAGCACAATTACATCCACCTGATCAATAATCTCTTTTGCAGCAGCTGTCAATCTCTGTTTGAATTGTTCCTGATCAAGGCCGAAAGCCCCGTCAACCAAACAGTCGATCAGCTCAACGTGAGTGCCCATCTCTCTTGCCACTCTCGCCACAGTGCCTTTGGTGGGCTCAAGCGTTGTAGGAAGAGTTGCCATCACACCGACGCGTTTGCCAAGACGTACCGCTTCACGGCACATCTCTTCATCTACACGTACGATTGGCACTCCGATGTATTTTGCTACACTTTGCGCTGCATCTGCAACTTGTCCGACAGAGGAACAGAGATTCAGCATAGCATCCACACCTTCTTCTGCCGCTTTCATATACATGCCAATCAGGCGAGCGGCAGGAGCTGTTGTAACATACCCTGCCGTCCGTACATCTGCCAGAATGCTCGGATCCTGCAAGGAGAAAAGCTCCACCTCATCACCCAACTGTTTTTTGACTTCCTGTTCCACAAGCTCAATCAGCTCCGGAGTTGTACTGGTATAAATCAAACCGACTTTCATGTTGTTCTTCCCCTTGATTGTTTTATTTATTATAACAAACAACTGTATTTTTTTCCACTATTTTTTCATAGCCTCTTTCGCTGCATCCACAATATTCTGTACAGAGAGTCCGTAAGCATCCAACAGTTCTGCAGCAACACCGCTGCGGGGATAAACATCCTTCAACCCAAGGCGAAGGATCTTGCACGGATGGAACTGGCAGGCTACTTCACAGATTGCACTGCTCAATCCGCCGTATATGTTATGATCCTCCACCGCCACAGCACAGTCGCAGGCCTTCAGCACTTCCGTAATTCCCTCACAGTCGATCGGCTTGATGGTGGATACATCCACCAACGTGCCTTCCACGCCTTCCTGATGGAGCTGTTCCAATGCTTTGAGCGCTCTATCCATAATAAATCCTGCAGCAAAAACAGCCACATCATTCCCGTATTTTTTTACTTCCCGAACTTTACCGAAGGCAAAGGGCGTACCATCTTCAAAAACTTCCGGTTCGCGTCCGCTGCCAAGACGGAGATAAACAGGCCCTTCTTCCTCGAGCATTGCCTTAGCTGCGAGCTTTGCCTGCTGTGCATCCGCCGGGCATAGAATTTTTACTCCCGGCATAGAGCGTAAAATGCCAACATCTTCATAAAATTGGTGGGTAACGCCTTCCCGCTCACCGCCGAGCATCCCGCCGTTCAGGCCGATCAGCTTTACATTCAGCCCCGGATAAGCAACAAAGGTACGTATCATTTCGCAGGCGCGCATCGTCAGAAAGCCTGCATAGGATACCACGATTGGCTTCATCCCAGTGGTTGCAAGACCGGCTGCGATATCAACCGCATCCTGCTCCGCAATCCCAACCTCAATTACACGGTCAGGGAATTCTTCTCTGAATGCAGTAGCCCTTGCTGCAGCAACCGCATCCGGAGAGATGATCACAATTCTTTCATCACTTCTCGCCGCTTCCTGGATAGCCTCCATTGCAGCAACTCTTGTACTTTTTGTGCTCATCTTGTCACCTCACATCTTATCCCGGAGTGCCTCGCGGGCAATCTCCACTTCTTCTGCTGTCGGCGTCCTCTTATGCCAGGCATTGTTGTCTTCCATATAGGGGATGTTCTTTCCTTTTATTGTCTTGCAGCAGATGATAGAAGGTTTGTCTGTAACCTTCTTTGCCTCAGCAATTGCATTCCGAATTGCTCCAATGTCATGGCCGTCGATGCTCTGTACATGCCAATGGAATGCCTGCCATTTATCCGGCACCGGATAGAGGCTGGAGAGATCAGTTACATGCCCTCCGGACTGATGATTGTTCAGATCCGCAAAAACAATCAGGTTACCAAGCTCATACTTCGCTGCAGCCATAGCTGCTTCCCAGATAATGCCTTCTTCTTCCTCACCATCTCCGACGATCACATACACATAATTGTCCTTGATTCCCTGCATACGGCAGCCAAGTGCCATCCCTGTTCCGATAGCCACGCCGTTCCCCAGAGAGCCGGAAACTGTATCCACTCCCGGAATTTTATTCATATCCGGATGCCCCTGCAGGAAGCTGCCAAGGCTTCTCAACCCTTTCAGCTCTTCATAAGGAAAAAATCCCTTTCTTGCAAGTGCGGCATACAGGATCGGACAGGCATGCCCTTTGGAAAGAATAAATCTGTCCCGCTCCGGCCAACGCGGATTTTCCGGATCAAGTTTCATTTCTTCAAAAAACAGAACTGCCATGATATCTGCTATTGACATACACGGTCCCGGATGTCCGTCTCCTGCCAGATGTACGGTTTCCACCACATCCAAACGAAGACGGTTGGCGATACGTGAAAGTTCATCAACGGTCATAAACAACATTCCTCCGTTTCTTATCCTGTTGATAGGAAAATTCTGCTTTTATCATATCGTATTTTTCTTCTTTCGTAAACAGTTATTTTCATGATTCTCTTTTATTAGCTTCATTTTATCATCTCAAAGCAGTTGTATTTCAATGACAGAAATCGTATAATGCTGTTGCCTGCCAGCAGGTAAATCAATTTTTCGGAGCGTTTTTGATCATGAAAGTTCCGGCCTTTCTTCTGTGCATTTTACTTCTTTTCCTCTGCGGATGCGGAAGCGGAAACGAACAAACTTCTGCTTCTGCGACTGAAAGCGTCGCTTCATCAGAAACATCCATTTCTAATCCATCTGTTTCCGCACCAGCTTCCATGTCTGTAGAACAACAGAAGCAGCTGATCATGGACCACTATGAGGAATGGTCCTATAAAGAGCCGTGGGAATCCCCCTGGTTCTACACCTTCACCGATCTTGACCACAATGGCAGACTGGAAGTAACAGCTGCCTGTTTACAGGGTACGGGGTTCTACACCTATGCCCACTACCGGGAAGTCAATCCGGATTATACCGGCCTCACAGAATGCCAAATCCTAGAGGAACAGGAAGGCTCGTCCTACCCGGACATTATCATCGATTCTGCGTCATGTTATTATGATGCTTCCGCCGGTATTTACTACTATATTTATGAAGATATGCTACGTAGTGGTTTTTCAGAGTATTATCTTTCAATCAATGCCATTTCTCTGCATGATGGGGTAATCAGCGTTATGCCTCTGGCTGCGCGCTATGAAACCTATGATCACGGTGAAACACCACCCGTTGTCACTTATTATGACGGTACCGGGCAGGAAATCGATAAACAGACTTATCAGTCTGCTGAAGCTGATTTTGCCATTGGAAAAGAAAAATCCACCCTATCCATTGAATGGATAGAAGTAGAAAATCCGTTGCCGTAAGTAACATTCCTCTTTCTTTCAACGGCTGGGGTATTCAGGCACGCTTTGACGGTATCGGAGATGGTAATTTTGCAGTGACGGAACCTGCTATCATAACCGTGCAGGAACAGTAATTCACTACACTCAAAACCGTCAGGATATTTTTGGAAGATTCCAGCGAAAGTGCTCTGCCAGAGTTCGGAGAAGGATAATCAGAGAAAACCCAAGAAGCATCGCCGGCAACTGTTCCCCCGTGATATTCAGCAGGATTGCCATTGCAATTCCCCCGGCAACGGAAGCACTCGCATAAACATGCTTCCGAAAAATATCAGGAATCTGGTTGGCAAAAACATCGCGTAAAACGCCGCCCCCCACTCCTGTTGTAAAACCGAGGAAAACAATGAGAAAGACGTTATCCTGATATCCTGCCTCTACACCGACCATCAGCCCGTCTACCGTAAACGCTGCCAACCCAAACGTATCAAACCAAAAAAGTGTGCGATCGTAAAAATGAACCATTTTCTTCGGCAAATGCTGCTGCGTTTTAAGAAGAACGAAAACCGTATTTGCAACCGCAATCGCTATGATTGCATAAAAAGGATCTCGAAACATCACTGGCGGCGTATTTCCGACAACAAGATCTCTGACCAATCCGCCTCCGCAGGCAGTAACCACTGCAAGAATATTCACTCCATTTTCTTTGAAACGGCAACGAAAGAACCGGACAACGCAAAAGCAATCGTTCCGATCAGATCAAATATTTCCGGTAGAGACAGCACCGTTCTATTCCTCCAAAAAATGTTAAAAGGTTCTTCAACGAATTCTTTTCTTGCAAACCATTGGCTCAGCGAAAACTCGCTGAGCCTTTTTGCATTCATATCTGTTTTTACAGTTCTTCTACCGTAATGAGGAATTTCAACATATAATCCTGATCGGAAAAATACAGAAATTCAGGTGCGACGCCTGGACCGCAAGCCCCTGTACCGATTCCTTGCTGGAAAGCCTGAATCGTCACATAGGTCCCGGTTCGCTTTTCATCCTCCCTGTGTTTCATTCCTGTGAGCTCCTGATCCGTATACGGCTTCACAGCAAGCTCAAAAGGTTTGTCAACTGCCTTGAAGGTAACTTTCACCTTTCCGTTGCTGAAGGACGCGCTCGTGCAATCGCACCGGTTCCCGCTCTCCTGCGGACGCAGATTCGGCTCCGTCATGTCTTCAACCGTGCAGGCAACCTCACGGATCGGAAACTGCTCTTTCATATCGCAGTAACTCTCTCCGCATCGGCCGGTATAAACGACTTTGTCGAAGCTCTCATCCAGGCGGAAGCATTTTCCGAAACGCGGAACAGCAACCTTGCCGGAATTGCAATGGAGTTCGCTTGTAACCAGGATCCCTTCGTCTGTGTCCACATAGGTGTCTGTAACGGTGAACTTCCCTTTTGGATTGGAAACGTTGATTTTATTGCGGAACCCTGGATTTAATAGTTCAAGAGAAGAGAGCTTTTCCGTCTGCTTATACCACGGTTTCATGAGATTGCGGAAGGTCAGGTCGGTGTCATTGTCCGTTGCGGCGCGGTAGAGGAGGGTATATTGCTTGGCTGATACAAGCTTTGAGCCGTCCGGCAGAAGGTAGGAAAACCCTCCTTCTGTGGTGCTGCACTCCCGTGGGAGTGCTTTTTTCTGTTTGGGAACAGCCGGTACTTTCTGTTCAAGAATCAGCTCCTCTTCCGACACAACACATCCTGTTAACAAATCTTTTGATGCAACAATTACAGAGCAGTTTCCTTCCACCACTCTTCCTGGCTGCACCATGATTTGCGCCCGGGAAAGCGGTGCCACCTGTGGCTGCACTTTTTCTTCCGTTCCGTCATTCCAACGGAAAGTCAACTCAAACCGGTTTCCATTGGAAAACCCTGTTGTGTTGAAAACCTCAAATACATTCCCCGAAACCCATGAAACGCGCACTGGGCGATAGATAAAGCGAATGATTTCTGCCCCGGTAGACGGTCTGCGGTCGGGATAGAACATTCCGTCCACGCAAAAATTGCCGTCATGCTCCCACTCTCCATGGTCGCCTCCGTAGGTATAGCTTCCGTCCGGATGAAGCACGGCATGATCCACCATTTCCCAGACGCAACCGCCCATCAGATTGTCGTAGTTGTAAATCTCCTGCCAATAAGCTTCTGTATTGCCGGGTCCAACGCCCATGGCGTGTGCATATTCACACAGGAAGTACGGCCTGTCGTTCAGGCGCTTTTGTTTTCTGCAATGCTCTCCGACCATATGCACTTTTGCAACAGACGGGTACATCTCGCTCCCCACATCATATGCCTGCCTTTTGCAATGAATGGCGCTTTCATAATGAACCGGCAAAGGAGAACGTGCTTTCAGATAGTGATACATGGCATCTGTATTGCTGTAGCCACCGGACTCATTCCCCAGTGACCACATAATGACCGCCGTATTGCCGTGCAGCTTATCCCGCTCATACAGATGTTCAATTCTGTCGAGATAATGACTGCGCCACTTCGGAACATGGCTGATGGAATTATAGGTAGGCGGAAGCTGATGGGAAAAGGTTCCGTGTGTTTCCAGATCGTTCTCATCCACGATATAGATTCCCATTCTGTCTGCCAGTTCAAGCAGCAGCGGATCGGGAGGGTAGTGGGAAGTACGGATGGTATCTATATTATACTGTTTGCAAAGAAGCAGATCCCGCTCAATCTCATCCGGTGTCATCGTATAGCCGTTGGTCGGACTGGTATCATGATGATTCACCCCATGGAGTTTTACTTTTCTGCCATTCAGCAGGAAGACATCACCCTGAATGGAAACGGTTCGAAATCCGATTTTTTCCGAAACGCATCCGCCTGCGGTCTCATAACGGATAGTGTAGAGCGTTGGGGCTTCTGCATTCCACTCTGTTACATCCAGATCGTCAAAAACCGCTTCTGCTTTCCCGTTTTTTGTCGGAACGGTTTCAGTACGAGACAAGCCATGCCCTTCAAGGCTGAAGGTAACTTCTGTATCAGAGAGCGTTTCCGCACTCATCCGGATTGCATAGTGCTCCCCGCTCTTCCAGGTTCTCGCGTCCACATCCCAAAGATCTTCCGGTTTGTTGAATCGCAAAAGTACATCACGGAAAATTCCGTTGTTGCGGAACATATCCTGTGCTTCCAGATAAGTGCCGTTGCACCAGCGATGCACAACAGCCAGAAGCTCATTCTCCCCCTGACGGAGTTTTCCGGTCAGGTCAAACTCTGCTGTATTGTGCGCACCTTCCGAATATCCAACGTGTACCCCGTTCCAATAAAGGTCCAGACAGCTTGCTACACCCAAGAAAGAAATCACCGTATTTCCGACCGGTTCATCAATCTGGATCTTTCTGCGGTATACCCCGACAAAATTGTATTCTTCTCCCGGATCCTGCCAACGCGGTCCAAGTCCTTTGTCAAATCCCATCCAGGAAAAAACTCTCCCCACTTTTTCCTCTGCCGGAATTACAGGCGGATTATAAGGGAACTGATAACGGGTATTGACATAGAAAGGCCTGTCATACCCTCTGAACTGCCAGCATGCCGGCACGTCGATGGATTCAAAGGATTCTTCCTCCGTATCAAAAATGTCAGGCAATTCAGCCGGACGGGGATAGAATTTGAAATCCCATGTACCATTCAGGCACTGAACTTTAGAAGACCGGTAACGTTTTTCCTTCGCCGGTACGGAATCCGCTTCCTCTCTGGTGGGGTACGGGATGAAGTAACTGCGTGCAGGCAGCCTATTCACCTGATAAACAGAAAAATCGTGATAATTTGTTTTGTTAAGCAGATATTTCACAGCTTAGCTCCTCTCCATTAATTTTTGTTCATTTTGAATAGAATCGGTTGAAAACCGTTCCATTCCAGAACTTTTTCTATGGGTTTCTCAGGTTCAATCGGAGTCCGTGGACGTCCTCTTGCATCAAATCCGACAGATTTGTGCGGACTT
>JAFUGY010000097.1 GCA_017469115.1 Oscillospiraceae bacterium | reverse complement strand
GCTCTGCGCTATTCCTATTGGTATGGAATGGATTGGTTTGGTTTGGTTTGGTATTACCTGCTTGAGCATGCTCGGGCATGCCCGAGCATAAGGAGGCGTCTTTTTTAGGGATAATGGTCGTCCTTGTTCATAACGCGCACGGCATAAAACCAGCAGTCACCGTCAAGGTCGATGGGGGTGCCGTCGCTCCCGTAGCGGAGCAGGGCGCGGATCAGGCGGCCGAAGTTCTCATCGCTCAGCGGTTCCATCTCCGCCAGGTATTCAATGGGTACGGGGACATATTCTCTCGGCATGGGTTTTTTCTCCGTTTCGTATCAGTTTCTCCTCAGAACGGCCGGCCTGTCCCTGAGGAACGATCACAGCATAGCAGAAAAAAGGCGTTTGCCGTTGTCGCCGTCAACAAACCTGACTTTGTCGTCCGCGACAACCCTCTGAAAGCAAAAAAATCCCCCGCCGGCCGGTAGGGGGATTTCAGTATTCTTAAAGCTGGGTTTTCAGGAGCGGTGTCCTTTTACGCAGTACAGAGAACCGTCCCTTGTCTGATATAGCTGCCTTCTGATTGACTTGACAAATGTAATACTTTTAGTTATACTAATCTTATGAAAACTGTTATTGAAAAAACTCTGGTAGAGTGGGATGAGAATAAGAATCTGATTAATATCAAAAAACATGGAATCAGCTTTGAAACTGCAGCATTAGTATTTGCCGATGAGGAGCGGATTGAGTACTATGACAAGCTGCATAGTTTTGACGAAGATCGTTATATAGTTCTTGGCTGTGTACAGGGTATTTTATATGTTGTCTATACAATGAGAGAAGAAGCAGCAAGAATTATATCTGCACGTGTGGCAACCGCTACGGAAAGGAAAATCTATTATGGAGAATGAAAGAATTGTGCGGACCTATATCTATAGAGGTCAGCAGCCTACAGAAGATCAGATTATTGAGATTGAGCGTGCTTCCTCTATGCCGTCTGTTCCTGATGCAGACGCTCCTGAACTGACCCTTGAGCAATATGCGGAAATGGCTGCTATTGCCAGGAAAAGACGCTCGCAGAAAGTGAAGCCTGTTGTTGCTCTGCGAATTTCCCCGGAAACTCTTGAGAAAGCAAAAGCGACCGGGAAAGGTTATACAGGTTTTTTGAGCCGCCTTCTTGACAATGCCATTAATGACCCACAAATAGTCTCTCGCAGCCTTTAATTTGTTTTCTCCGTACCGAAAACAGGATTCTGAACGCGTCCCCGGCCTTGCGGCCGGGGTTTCATGTTTCACACAGCGGTGAGATGCAGCAGGGCGGGGAGCTGGCTCACTTCGAGGAACTGCGCTTTGGATTCAATGGGGTAGTCGTACTTGGCACCCAAATGAGGTATTCAATTCTCTCGGCATTTCCGCGATCCCGACCTCATTCGTCACGACTGACGCGGTTTTTGAGAAAAAAGAACCGTCCCTAATTCTTTTGCCCGAGCAAAAGGAGGCGTCTTTATTGGGGATAATGGCAGTCCTTGTCTCATCAAATTCAACTTGCATTTTTGAAAACTTTTCTGTAGAATAAGAATATAGTCCGACAACAGGAGGTGAATATAGTGCACACAAGGGAAGATGCTGTAAAGATTATGCACGAAGTGTATCATTCTTGCAATGATCTATTTCCCTGCGGGATTCAAGATGCTTATCTGTATGGTTCTTATGCCCGAGGCGATTATCACCCGGAGTCAGATGTTGATATTCTGTTGACTGTTAAGATGGACTGGCCTGAAATAGCGGCATACAGAAAAAAGGTCGCACACATAGCAAGTAAACTCAGCTTGGAGCACGATATCACAGTTTCTGTTTCGGTAAATCCACTCGACCTTTTCGTTCATCACCCTGATCTCCCCTATTACGAAAATATACGCACGGAGGGAATTCGATATGCAGGCTGACGAACGGAAAATACTTTCCGCGATCAGACTGGAAACTGCTCAGGATTGTCTTGATACTGCGAAAGCAATGCTCTCCCTGGAAAAACAAAGGAGCTGCAAACCGGTGTTACTATGCTGTTTTTCATTCCATGCGAGCAGTTCTGGCTTAAGACGGAATCGATATGAAACATCATATCGGAAGTAAAGAAATATCTGAACAATCTTCGATTTACATAAGGATTTGGGACGGTTTTTGAGAAAAAAGAACCGTCCCTAATTCTTCCTGCTGAAAAGAAGAAAATTTACGTTTTTCTGTTGCAATCCGTTCTAAATTTTTATAGAATAAAACCAGGAAATGAATTGGGCGAAAGAAAAACAGGTGCAAGATACACGATAACAGAAGGAGTGATTCCGGTATGCCTGATAATCAAATAAAAATGATTGTGGAAGACACGCGGAATAGAGTTTCAAGTTTGTTCCCCGGTGAACAAATTGACGCTATTTTATTCGGATCTTATGCTCGTGGCGATGCCGATCCGGATTCCGATCTTGATGTGATTCTACTTGTTGAAGCATCCAGAGAGAAAATTGCAGAGTCCAATTGGCAGTTGGGAAAAATAGCCTCTGACTTGTTTTTGGATTACGGGATGATTGTTTCGCCCATTGTTGAGAATAAAAGTTTCTATCAAAGTCGTATTGATCTTCTTCCTTTTTATTCAAACATTCATCGTGAAGGAGTGATATTCCGTGCTTGATCAGGAAAAGATAGATTTATCCCGTTATCGACTTCAGCGTGCGGAAGAAATGGTAGCATCTGCAAAAAGAGAGTATAAAGCCGGAGACTATCTTACTGCAAATAATCGTGCTTATTATGCTGTCTTTCATTCTATGCGTGCGGTTCTTGCGCTGGATGGTGTGGATTTTAAAAAGCATTCTGCAGTTATTGCATATTTTGTTAAGAATTATTTAAAATCAGAAAGAATATCGAGAGAATATAGTGACTTGATTTTTAATGCTTCCTTGATTCGTAATCACAGTGATTATGATGATTTCTATATATGCTCTATCCATGATACTGAGAATCTGATTTCTGGGGCAGAAGCATTCTTGACAACTGTACCCTATTATCTGAAAACCATTAACCCAGAATAATGGGACGATTGATTGTGAACCAGAATTCATGTTTCAATACAGTTATGAATACTCCCGTGAGGGATAATCTGCTTGATCCATCAATATTTGCCACGCTGACTTTCAGCGTGGTTTTTTTTACACTGCCGAACCGTCCCTAATTCTTTTGCCCTGGCTGTCAGTCGCCAAATGCACCGCTATGATCTCCGGTAATCCTGTGGCCGCTATGATCTGGTGCATATGCGTTTGCAGCGGAGGTAGCTTCGGTTGTCCCCGCTGCATTTGCGTTGGCATCGCTCTGCTGGGCATTCCGGGCATCCTCTAAGGCAGACTTAATGGCAGCATCGAGTAAAGCGTCATTGTCGCGGATAATGTCAGGGTCAGCAGCAGGGCCGCCTGCGGCGGAGGCAGCTTCGGTTGTCCCCGCTGTATTTGCAGCAGGAGCACGCTGTGTGGAGTCATAGCCGCGGGGAACCTGGCCCTGAGGCAAAACCTGAACATCGATGGCTTCAGCCCTTTTGGCCAGGCCTGCCGTGCCCGCGGGTTCACCGTCATGTGCCCAGCCCAGCCAGCCGTAAGTCTGGGAGTGTACCCTGTACCATACTGAGTGGCCGTCCATCAAAGCATCCCCGGTAAGAGAGACCCGCACAGCCTCCAGTCGCCTGGATTGGCCGGTGGTTCCGGCTAATTCACCGTCTCGTGCCCTGCCCGCACCGCTGTCCAGTGTTTCCGCGGCGAGTATTGTATGCTTCACCAGCTGGCTGCTCTCGACTGTGCCTTTCAGCACCACGAAGGCCAAGCCTTTGGCATCATGCGGGAAGGGAATCCACAGCACACCGGCATTGGTACATACCGCATGCACCACCGTGCCGTCACTGTAAACGACGGTGTAGGTGTTGTTCTCAAAGTACTGCCCGCTGACCGACGGGACGAGGATCACATCCTCTTCGGCTTCTTCAAACGCTCCGCCGAAGTCCACGATTCCGCTGTCCAGCATGTCGGCGTTCTGCACGTCAAAGGCTGCGTCAAAGATGGCATTGCCGTTTTGCAGGCCGGTGAGGGTGTCACCCTCAAGCGACTTCACCACATCGTCAACCTTTTCCAGATGCGTTGCGTGATCTACCGTGCCCTTCACCGTGCGCTCCGTCTTTGCGGGAGGTGTAATCGGTGCAGCAGGCGCTGGTTCCGTGGCAGTGGCCGGAGTAGAGTCCATATTGAAGTTGTACGCAACCTGGCTGCCGTCACCGTAGGTGATGACAAATAAATGATCCTGCCAGGATGGGCTGGGTTGCGGATCGGAAGCAGGTTGTGGATCAGGAGCAGGAGCAGGTTGCGGAGCAGGCTTAGGATTGGGATCGGGATCAGGATCGGGATCCGGATCAGGATCCGGATCAGGAACCGGCTGAGGTTTTGCATTGATCTCGGTTGCCTCCGGAACGTTGATGGTGGTGTTGCTGCCGCTGGTGATGGTGAGCGTCCAGGTGCCGTCATCATTCCGCTGGGCATCCACATATTCGCTCAATCCTGTGATGCTTGTGATTTTATAGCCCTCGGCCGGGGTGAGGATGACGGTGGCGGTAGTCTGCTTACTGCCTGTCTGGCCGAGCCACTGCTGGCCGTAGGCCTCCTTCAGGCCGCTGCTCTCATCTTTCGTATAGGTGGTGGTGTTGACAATTTCAACCGAAAAGTATTCCGTGCCGTAACCACCCTGCACTTCTCCGCCGTAGTTGTATACTTTTCCGGAGTTTGTTTCCACCGTGCCGCCTTCAAGATTGAGCACCACACCGCCTTCACTATTGTAGCCAACTTTACCGATGTTGCCGGATTCCATTTTGCCGGTTTCATCCAAGGAACCGATTATGCCAGCGTTGATTTTTACCGTGCCGGAATTCTCCTCAACGGTGCCGCGGTTGTTGTCCACCGTGCCGGAACTCTCTTCCACGGTGCCGTAGTTATCATGCACTGTGCCGGTGTTCGTCCCGATAGTGGCATCGCCGTCATTGTAGACCACCGTGCCGCTGTTGGTGCCGATTTCACCGTAGTTGCCTGTGCCTTTAACGGGATTACCGGCTTCGTTTGCAACAAGACCGACCGTGCCGGAGTTGTCTTCGATAATGCCTTTTTCAGCATTTGTTTCAACAGTGCCCTTGTTTTCAACCACCGTGCCGGAATTGGTGCCGATATTGCCGCCGTCCTCATCCTCTTCTGTGGGGGCGGTGTTTTCTTTGATGGTGCCACCCTCAAGATTGTCAACAACCGTGCCGCTGTTGGTATCGATCACTCCGCTATTCCCTGAGACTTTACCATTGTTTGTTTCAATTTCACCTTCGTTAAAGAAGACCGCACCATCATTTGTGTTGATCATTCCGCTTTTTTCGTTTGTACCGACAGCAGCCTCCTCACCGTTTGTTTTCACGGTTCCGGTGTTGCCGTCAATATATCCGTTGTTCGTTATGACATCGCCTGAATTATCAATAATCCCTGCGGTGGTTCCATCCAGGCTCGTTTCATAACCGTTATTGGTTTCAACCTTGCCGTTATTGGTTTCGACAAGGCCATTGTTTTCAAGTATTTCTCCGCCGGTTTCATTGGTGGTCACTGTGCCGTCGTTCACCAGAACGGTACCTTCGTTCGAGCCGATGGTGGCTCCTGCATAATCCGCTCCTGCGGGGTTGCCTCCGCTTTCACCGTTATCTTCTCCCATACCGACCACGTCTGGCTCAGGTAGGTCCCCCGCACCGGCATTGAAAGTAACGGTGCCTTCATTGGTAGTGATGGTGCCGAAGTTGCCGGTGCCCTCTACGGGAACATTGTTCTCATCCGCAAGGCCAACGGTACCGCTTTCCGTGTTTGTGCCGATGGTGGCATCGATGTCATTGTAGACTACCGTGCCGCTGTTGGTGCCGATTTCACCGTAGTTTCCGCCTTCAAATCCAACTTCACCGGTTTCTTCGTCCGGATAAATCGCACCGACAGTACCCTCATTGTTTGTGATACTGCTCTCATTAATAATAATCACAACGCCTTCCGGATTCGTTTCCAGTGGGCTATCGTTTACGACAATCGGTCCTGGGTCTTCCGCAAAAGCGACTGCTCCGAGAGAGAGGCAGAGGCACGCCGTGAGAAGCAATGCAAGCGCACGGGAGAGAGTTTTCCTATTCATGGGTATTGACCTTCTTTCTGCTTTATAAAGCTTTATAAAGATTGATATTCGTTTTTTGCGACCTGATGTGTTGACTTCAGTGGGAATTCTTTTCAATTCGTCGGATATGCATGTCTGGCGATATAGAGCTCATACACATTGGTGACTTCTGCATTCCCCTGAAGATCTGCAGCGAGGTATACCAGCGCCCAATACGGAGCAGATCCGGCTTTTGTAGGCGAAATTTGGCAGAGAATGCAGTAATTCGTGCCGGCGGCTTTCTGTGTGCTCAACAATGCAACCGGAGTGTAGACAGCGTCATCCGCTGCTGCCAGTGCTGCATCAAAAGCAGTTTGTGCGTCTTCCGGCAGGAGGCCCGCTTCGCAGGGGAATGGTTCCCAGGTATCTTCCTTCTCTGCTCCTGCAGGGATGATGCAAAAGGCCAGCACGATGCTTACGAGCATCAGGAAAGAAAGCGCTTTGAAAATTAATTTCTTGTTCATACGAAAGAATTCCTTTTTTGAGAGCGATTTTGATTTGGTTGGGGCAAATGCCGGACAATGTTTCCTGCACTCCTAACACGCCTAACTTGCCCAACTTGCCCGTTGCTGTGCATATGCAGAAATAGGGGCAAGTTAGACAACTTAGACAAGTTGGAAAACTTAAACTTCTGCCGTGACCGATGTCAAAGTGCAGGTTCTCATGGTATTCTCTGCCACGCTGACTTTCAGCGTGGTTTTTTATACCGCGGTGAGATGCAGCAGGGCGGGGAGCTGGCTCACTTCGAGGAACTGTGCTTCGTAGAGCACAGAGTAGTCCGTCCCGGCGGGGATGGTGAGCGTATAGTCTCTGCCGAAGTGATTGTAAAGGATCACGATGGTCACATCACCACGGCGGGCAGCAGCCTCAAACACCTCGCGCTTGAGGGTAGTCCAGCCGGTTTCTCTCAGGTCGATGGTGACGGTGCCGTTTTCAGAGGCGGCAGAGAGCTCCGCGATGCGCGCGTCATTGAACCTGTCATAGGCGTTGGGCCCTGCGTTATACACGCTGCCGGGGGCGGAGGGCTCCATGGTGATATTCAGCAGGGAGAGAATGCCGGCATAATACGCCGAATCATCATAATCATCATAGGCTGCCGGATCTGAGTACCCGCCGTAGAAATACGGGTCGGGGTCGCGGCTTCCGTTGTTGACGGACGGATAGCTGCTGGGAGGCTCATCCTGTGTGACCGTGGTGTCGAGGGTGAACTCATTTGCGTTGACAAGGCTGGCATCCACGGTGACCGTCCAGGTTCCGTCGGCATTTTGTACGGGGCTGATGCCCTCGGCGGCAGCGATATTCGTGATGGAGTAGCCGGCGGCCGGTGAGATGGTGACGGTAGCGGTCTGCCCGGAGATATCTCCCTTCTCTTTCCATGCCTCGCCGTTGTGAGCAGTAAGCCCGTCGGCGGCTTTCGTCACGGAGGTGTTGGCACTGCGGTTGATGGTGACCTGAAACAGCTCAATGCCCAGGTTTTCCGTAATTGACCCGCCGTAGTTGAAGACGATGCCGCCCTCTTTGTTGAGCGTGACGATGCCGTTTGTGTAGTTGTCCACAATGCCGCCCGCTTCATTCGTCTGAATGCCTTTCTCATTTTTGCTGACGGCGCCGATATTCATCGCAACGCCGCCCCGGTTTATCTCCACGGTGCCATAGTTCCACGTGACGATACCCTGGTTTGTCTGTACGGTGCCGCCGTATCCATTTTTGACGACTTTACCGCTATTCATGTTAATCCCGACGGTATATTCGTTTTCCGTGACGGTGCCGAAATTCTGATCAACGGTGCCGTAGTTCAGCTGCACAGTGCCGTAGTTCTGATCAACGGTTTTGTAGTTCATGGGCAGTGTTTCGCCAAACCTGACGAGGCTTCCTTCCGCTCCCGTGCCCTGGACGATGATGGTGTTCGGATCCCCGAGGCCGCCGTTGAGGTTACCACCTTCGCTGACGATAATCGTGTTGGGGTCGCCGAGACCGCCGTTGAGGTTCCCACCCTCGCTGACAACAGGCGTGTTCTGCAGGGCGTTCAGCTCCTGCTGCGCCGCCGCCAGGCTGCTCTCAGCCTGCCACTGCGCACTGCTCTGCGCGGCCTCCGCCTGCAGGGAGGCAAGGTTCACATTCAGCTCCACCTGCTGCTGAAAGCTCTGCGCGGCGAGGGAAGCGTCAAGGCCGGAAAGGCCGAAGTCCATCGCCCGGGCCGGGGCTGCGAGGCCGAAGGCCATGACCGCCGAGAGCACCAGGGGGAGGGCTGCCGAAGTCATTTTACGGGTTTTCATGTCGGTTCTCCTTTCTTTTTTGGGGAGACTGTTTCAATTTCATGCAAAGAAGCGTCACCACAACGCCCAGGGTAAAGGCGATCACGGATGCGAGGACGTAGCCGCCGGACTCCGCCGAAAGCAGGAACGAGCCATAGACTGAATCGATGGAAGCCGCTTCTGTTTTTCCAGGTAGCAAAGCGATCACCAGCACCAGCACTGCAAACAACGCCCACGCCGCACCGGAAAGCCTCCGGCAGGACCGGCGATTCCTCCGGAGAACAATGCCCTCGCTTCGGCGCATGATCTCCGCCAGGGCTTCTTCCGTCGTATACTTCAATGCTTCATCACCTCCGTCATAATCCGATCATTTTACCTTTCACTACTTAGTTGCAGTTTTTCCCGAATTTACTCACCCTTTTTTTGAGAAAGTTGAAATTCAGCAAATTGCACAATGAGGTGGAAGAGGAGGAAAAGGCGGGAGATTGAGCCTGTAAAATAAAAATGACGCCGGTTTCCCGACGTCATCCGATTGCAGTATACTATTGTTGATGAAAATCCTTAACCGAACGTGAACGTCCAGTCTTCTCCCTTGCCGATATCCAGCGCCTCTTCGCCGGAATCATACTGTGTGTTCTTTCCGAACAGTTCCTCGCCGTTCTTCCAGGTGGAACCGTAGGCAATATTCAGGGTCAGCACCCCGGTTGGAATGTCGATCGTTGCATCCTTGCCTTTCCTCACATAGAACTGCAGCACATCCGTCCCGGATTTGTTTGTCATCGTCACAAGACAGTCGTAGTTCGTGCCGTTTTCAAAGGTCAGCGTGCTGGGGCGGGTCTTGTTCTTGCTGAACAGCACTTCGCCGTTAGCCGGGCGGGTGGTTTTGGTTGCTGCTGCTTCTTCTGTTGTCGGAATGGCTGCTTCCTCGGCTTCCGTTTCAAAAGCAGGCGGGTTGCACACAGAGCACGGCGTGAGGTGGAATTCATTGACGGCCGCATCCAGTGTTGTCTTTATTTTGCTTTTTCCAAGGAAACGGCAGTCGCCGGTGTGATAGTGTTCACCGGTTTTTGTCCTGTAAACGGTTGTCCTTGCGGAAGCGGCAAATGCCGGTACAGAAAGAGCAAAAATGAAGACCAGAGCGAAGAAAAGACATAATGACTTTCTGCAGAAACCTGACATGGTGGAAACCTCCTTATGAATTGTAAATTTGATGACATCCCTTTGAATGTCTTTCAATCAGTATAGCACAGAAAAGCTTGCAAAGTCAAAGACTATTATTCGGAGAGAAAGAAACGTCCTTTTTCCCTGAACAGCCAGTACAGGCCCGCGGCGGCGAGCAGCGGCAGCAGATAGCCGATGACTCTGGACGCGCCGGGCTCGGAGACCAGCAGATTATACAGGGCATGGAAGATCATGGCCAGAGCCAACCCGCCGACCACCGCGGGAAAGGAGAAGACCTTCAGGCGCTTTGCGGCAATGAACCAGATGGACAGGGCCAGAATGCTGACGATGTGCATCACGCCCACTGCCAGGCCCCGGATCAGAACATAGGTCAGGCTCTCGGCGCCGGCGGTCAGGATATAGCAGCAGTTTTCAAAGGTGGCAAAACCCGCGCCGATGGCTACAGCCAGCATGGTCAGCGTCCGGTCCTCCGGGGCAAACATCACCAGGAAGAACAGCAGCGGCATCAGCTTCATCAGCTCCTCCACGACCGGAGAGAGGAAGATCGACGTGTCATTTTCCCCCATGCCGGTGACCAGGTTCAGAAAGCCGCTGATATAGGCCGCGATCAGGCAAACGCCCATGCCGAGCAGAAAGGCCGCCACATATCGCCGCACTTCGCCCCGGACAAAGAACAGAGAGATCACCAGCGGCACGGCAATGCACAGGAGAATGTTTTCCGCATAGATCAACCCGCAGCCACCTCCTTCCGGAGCGCCAGCAGCATCAGCGGGAAGCAGAGGGTAGACAGCACCAAAGCCGCGATGTAAAACCAGCCGGAGCTCATGTACTGGGTGATTGACGCCCAAGCAAAGGCAGCAAAGGCTTCCAGAACGGCTGATGAGGGTTGCCCGCTGCTTCGGAGCGTTTGAAACGCCCGAATCAGAAGGACCGCAGCCACAGTGAACAGAAGGCAGTAGCAGAACAGATCAAGCGGTTGTTTCACCGGCTCCGGGATGAAAAAGATTGCCGTCTGCATGGCCACGAGCACCGGGCAGGAAATGCCAAAGAGCCGCCATTCCCATGCCGGGAATACCTCTGCCAGCTTGATCTGCGCAACCAGAGAACAGAGAAAGTATCCAAAAGCCGCGCCCGTCAGGACATCCTGTATCCACTCACCGGACCAGGCAATCCACAGGGCAACGTTGGCCGCGGTGAACAAAGCGGCACAGAACACTTCCCGCTTTGCGGATGGAACTTCCGACTGTGTATGAAGCGCCGCACCAAGCAGCAGAAACAGCGCCCACTCGCCGATCTCGTTGGCGGCAAAGGGCATGCGCGTTCCCGGGCGCAGGATATCATAGGCCAGCCAGTACAGATTGCTGAGCAGTACGCTGGCTACGGCAAAGGCAAAGAATACCGTGCGTGCCTCGCGCTTTCCAGATTCCAGGAGGCGAAGTGCCCCGAGGAACACAAGGAGCAGAATGGCAGTGAAAAACAGATTGAAAACGACTTCCGCATTCATTTTCGCGTCCGCTCCTTTTGCTTCAGCGCCTTCCAGTGGACACACAGCAGCGTCACGCAGACGCCGAGCGCAAAGGCAATCACACTCACAACGACATAACCCGTGTACGGCGCAGCCAGAAGCAGACTTCCGTACTGCTGTAACCCGGTGTTTGCCGACATGACTGTGAGCTGCGGGAGGCAGAAGCAGACCGCGATCAGCAGGGCAACACAGGCACAGGAAGCGACGGCGCTGGCGCGAAGGCGTTTGCGTATGATCCGCTTTTCTTTTACGATTTCCGCACGCCGCATGATTTCCTGAAGCTGCTCATCTGTATTGCGCATCGTCAAATCCCATCCTTTCCAGCTGCTCCCTCAGTGCCGCCCGGCCACGCTCCGCGAGATTGTATACCTGTTTTCGGTTCTTCTCCATGATACGCCCTGCTTCTTCGTGGGACATATCCTCGAAATACAGCAATATCAAAATCTGCCGATATTCCTCCCTGAGCCTGCTGAGGGCTTCGTAAAGCTGCCGGTTCCGTTCTTCCCGGAGGATATCCAGCTCCGGCGGCGCGGCTGTCTCATCTGTTTGCTCAAAAGGCACCTCGGAGGTAAAACGCTGTTTTCTCAGATGCATCAATGCCATGTTCTTTCCGATGGAAAAAAGCCATGTCCGGAACGTGCTTTTCCCGGAATAAACCGCGCCTGCGGCGGCCTCCGCATAGGCATCCAGCATCAGCTCCTCCGCGTCCTCCATGTTGTGG
The DNA here is from genome assembly GCA_017469115.1 of Oscillospiraceae bacterium. Taxonomy (GTDB): domain Bacteria; phylum Bacillota; class Clostridia; order Oscillospirales; family Oscillospiraceae; genus Limivicinus. Next base: position 5,713 of record JAFUGY010000097.1, on the reverse strand, counting down.
ATGAGGCTGAAGAGGAAGAGCATGAGGCTCTCCTTGTGCCGTTCCAGCAGGATGCGGAAGTCTTCTTCGTTACGCTCCGCAAGGTAGCGGCTGTATATCAATTCATCACTTTCTATTATGGCCGCCACCTCGCTTTGCGGAAAAATTATCGTTAAAAGATATTGTACATTATATGCGAATATCTCAATGATTTCAAGGAGGTCATCGTTAAATAACACTATTATTTCCGTTCCCTGGGGCAATGGGAGGAACCGTGAGAAAAAAGTCCCGCTTTCCTCGGAAAGCCGGGACGGTTTGAACGTCCCGGCTTTCGTTGTTCTCTTTTCTCACAGATATCGCCCGGTGGTGCTCTGCGGATTGTTTTTGATCTCTTCAGGCGTGCCGATCGCCACAATCTCTCCGCCGTCCTTGCCGCCGCCTGGGCCCATATCCACAACATAGTCGGCGCTGCGGATGACATCCAGGTCATGCTCAATCACAATTACGGTCGCTCCAAGGTCAATCAGATGCTGAAAGACTGCCATCAGGGTTTTGACATCCAACGGGTGCAGGCCGATGGTGGGCTCGTCGAAGACGAACACGGAATCTGACTGGCCTTTTCCCATTTCACTGGCAAGCTTTAACCGCTGTGCTTCTCCGCCGGACAGCCCCGGTGTCTCCTCCCCGAGAGTGAGATACCCAAGCCCGAGATCCTGCAGAACCAGCAGCCGGCTCTGCACCGCTTTCAGATCGGCGCACTCTGCCAGCGCCTCTTCCACACTGTATGTCATAAGCTCCGGGAGAGAAATCCCGCTTCCGTCTTTCCGAATTCGTTTTACAGCCCAGGATTCCTTCCCATAGCGTGAACCGCCGCAATCGGGGCAGGGTACATCCACATCCGGCAGGAATTGAACATCCAGGCTGATCATCCCGGTGCCGTCACAGGTGGGGCAGCGGAGGCTGCCGGTATTATAGGAAAAGTCACTCGCTTTATAGCCGTGTCCCTTTGCTTCCTTTGTCTTTGCATAGGCTTTGCGCAGCTCATCATGGATATTGGCATAGGTGGCAACCGTTGAGCGCACATTGATCCCGATCGGCGTTGCATCAATCAGTTTCACCTGTGTAATACCCTCGGCCGAAACGGCTTTCACATGAGGCGGCAGTTTTCTCCCGGCAAGTTGCGCTTCCAGAGCAGGAATCAGGCTTTCTAAAACCATGGTTGTTTTTCCAGATCCCGATACCCCTGTTACGACGGACAGCCTTCCCTTCGGGAAGGAGACCGACAACGGATTTACGGTATGAATGGCAGAAGTTTCCATCTGGATCCGGCCAAGGGTAAACAGTTCGTCTTTTTCCGTTTTCTTGCGTAGAGCCTCTTTCTGATCCGGCAGCAGGAATTGCCCGATCAGGGAATCCGGATTTTTTGCCAGTTCTTCCGTCGTCCCTTCCGCGATGATCCTGCCGCCGCTGGCTCCGCCTGCAGGGCCGAGCTCAATCAGCCAGTCTGCATGGTTGAGCACCTGCGTATCGTGATCGACCAGAACGACGGAATTCCCATCCGCAATCAGATCATCCATCACACCTGTCAGCCCTTCGAGGTTGGAAGGATGCAGCCCGATGGAAGGCTCATCCAGAACATACAGCACACCCGTGGTGCGGTTTCTGACGGCGCGTGCAAGCTGTGTGCGCTGCCTTTCCCCGGTGGAGAGGGTAGACGCTGCGCGATCAAGGGAGAGATAAGATAGCCCCAGATCTACCAGCCTCTTTGCCGCATGATGGAAGGACTCACAAATGCTCTCCGCCATCGGGCGCATTTCCTCCGGCAGAGAGGCAGGAACGCCGTTCACCCACTCGATCAGCTCCGCCAAAGTGAGCGTGCATACCTCATCCAGAGAAGCACCACGCAGACGCAGAGAACGGGCGCGCTCGGAAAGTCTTGTCCCATGGCAGCAGGGGCAGGGGCCTTGCTTCAGGAACTTCTCCACCCGCTTCATTCCTTTTTCGTCCTTGACTTTGGAAAGCGCATTTTCAACCGTATAGGTGGCATTAAAATAGGTGAAATCCATATCCCCGGCAGCGCCGCTGGTCTTATTCTGATAGATAATGTTTTTCTTCACGGCAGGGCCGTGGAAGACAATTTCACGCTCTTCCGGCGTCAACTCCGAGAACGGCACGTTGGTGCGCACGCCCATCTCCCGGGCAATATCCTTCATCAGCGACCACATCAGCGACTGCCATGGCGCCACGGCGCCTTCGTCGATGGTCAGTGATTCATCCGGAACCAGAGTGGATTCATCCACCTCGCGCACAACGCCGGTGCCCTCGCAGTTGGGGCAGGCTCCGCCGCTGTTAAAGGCGAGATCTTCCGCCCCTATCACCGGAACAATTTCACCGCAGATCGGGCAATGCACTTCCTTTTCCGCAGCAAAATCCATAGTTGGCGGCACAACATGCCCGTTGGGGCATCTGTAGTGTGACAGGCGTGAAAACATGAGCCGGAGGCTGTTCAGCAGCTCCGTCATCGTGCCGAAGGTGCTGCGGATGCCCGGCACGCCCGGCCTCTGATGCAGGGCAAGCGCAGCCGGAACATAGCGCACATCATCCACCTGTGCCTTTGCGGCCTGTGTCATTCTTCTGCGGGTGTAAGTGGAGAGAGATTCCAGATATCGTCTCGAACCTTCTGCATACAGCACTCCAAGAGCCAGGGAGGATTTCCCCGATCCTGACACCCCTGCAACTCCGACGATTTTGTGCAGGGGGATATTTACGTCCACATTTTTCAGATTATGTACCTTTGCTCCTCGAATCTCGATTTGCTCCGGTAACTGCTGTTTCTTTTCCAAAATATGCTTTCTCCTTTTCTATGCACCTGCGCGGGCGCTTCTTTTTGGCACGTCAGAAATGCTTTCGCATGTATTCGGCCGTTTTATGAAGCGTTTCTGCGCGGTAAAGCTGCGCCAGGTGCCCTTCAAAATCCAGATGGTAATGCTCTTCCAGTGTTTTGAACAGGCGCTTTCGCTCTTCCTCCTGCTCCCGCTGGTCCTCGTCGTCAAAACTCTCCAGCCGCATCTGGCGCTCTTCCTCATCGGTTAAGTTGTAAAGGCTTATGCCGATCAGCCGGATGGGACGCTTCTCAACTTTTTCCAGCATCCGGACCGCCTCCCGCCGGATGGAAACCGCTGAATCGCAGATGACAGGGCTGCGGGAACGGGTGATGCTTTTCATATCGGCATAGGTGAGTTTCAACGTGACGCCCCTGCCCCTCAGGCCTACTCTTCGGGCTCGGTTTTCCACATTCAGTGCCAAAAGAAAAAGCACATCTTTCAGCAGCTCAAAATTATCCACATCTTTTTGAAACGTCAGTTCCCGCCCGATCGACTTGGCTTCTTCCGGCCGGTAAGGCTCCACTTTCCGCTCATCGATGCCACAGGCAATCTGTGTAATCCATCTTCCCTGCTTTCCAAGCAGGCGAATGACTTCTTCCTGCCGTTGCTGAATATCCAGCACGGTGTGGATTCCGGAAGCGTAGAGTTTTTCAGCTGTGCTGCCGCCCACGGTATAAAGAACTTTTACGTCCCGATCCTGAATCAGATTGACAAAGTCTTCCGGCGTGAGAATTTCAAAATACCCGTCCGGCTTCTTTTCCTCGCTGGCGGTTTTGGCAGCTGTCTTGGAGTACGCCAGGCCAACGGAACAGGTCAGATGAAGCTCGTCTCTTGTCCGCTGCTTGATCATACGGGCAATTTGTCGCGCACCGTCCCAATCCCCTGCTTTTTCCGTCACATCCAGATAGGCCTCATCCAGCGCAACAGCTTCTGATGCGGAGGCATAGGCGTCCCAGATGGTGTGCAGCTGTGCAGAAACTGCCTTGTACTTGTCAAAGTCCGGATGCATGTATATGCCGTTCGGGCAAAGGCGATAGGCATCTTTGATGTTCATGCCGGAGTGCACGCCGTATTTCCGGGCCTCATAGCTGCAGGTTGCAACCACGCCGCGTTCTTTCGGCAGAGAGCCGATGATCAGGGGCTTTCCGCCCAGAGAGGGGTTATCCCTGATTTCCACGGAGGCGTAAAAAGCATCCATATCCACATGTATGATGATCTGTGCCAATACTCTCCGCCCTCCCCTCTTTCTCCCGATTCGCCCGGTCATTTTTGTTCCGTTTCGGGATTGCATCCTCCATGAACGGAGATGCTTGCTATACTATAAGCTTTTTTTCTTTATTTGTCCATTCAAACAGGAAACCCGGCACTGAACTCTTTGCTATGGCATTCATTTTGTTCCTCTTCGCAATGAGAGCCGGGGCTTTTCGCCTCGGCTCTCATAAACTGCTTTTTTATTTCCTCGCCAGCACTGTGATCCACGGCTTGGACGGATGATGATCGCTCGTGACTTCCGAGAAGCCCGCAGCTTTCAGCGTTTCCTCGATCTCCTCCGCCGTATAGTTCTTCATGCCGTCAATGATCTTTTCAAACTTCAGACTTGTAGGATCGGTTCCGTCTGATTCATTGCAGATCATAAAATATCCGCCGGGATTCAGCACCTTTGCAACCTGTGCAAAGCACTTCTCAAGCCCCGGCCAAAAATAAACGGTTTCAAACGCCGTGACAAGATCAAACGTTCCCGCAGGAAATTGAAGATCCGACACGTCACCCTGCAGCACTTCACACCGTCCCGCAGCAATCATGGCCTTGTTGTAATCCTTCGCCTTTTCCACGGACAGGTCGGAATAATCCATCGCGGTCACATGCGCTTTCGGATACTTTTTCAGCAGCTCACCTGCGTTCCGGCCGCCACCACAGCCAAAATCTGCCACTCTTTCAGGCGTAATTGGCGGCAGATGTGTAAAGCCCCAGTCAGCGAGTTTCGCGTGCCCGGAATTCATTGTACCCAGCATCATCTTTCCAAGAAAGCCCTCCGGCTTCCGTGTTTGACTGAAAAACTTTTTTGCAAGATTCATTTCTTTTCCTCCTCAAATCCTCTTACTTCACTCCCAACCGCCCCCGGTATCCGGTTCACGATGCCAAACGGCAGTTAGGTGTTGCGAACTTTTTCCGTATTATATTCCAAATGAGGAAGAAAAACAAGGGGAAAAGCCGTCAATATTAGGGAATATGCTCCGGTTCCTCATCAAACCACATCATCAGCTTTTGTTTCCCGGAAGAGATGTTCATAGATCATCCTGTTCTTATCACTGAATACATTGAAGATTACACGGTCCATGGCATTGTCATGTTTGGAAATCCATTGTCTAACGGTCTTCACGGCGATCTGTGCAGCCCTTTCCTGTGGGAAGCGAAACACACCGGTGGAGATACAGCAAAATGCAACAGACCTCAAGCCGTTTTCCGCGCACAGATCAAGCGTGTTGCTGTAACAATCGGCAAGATCCTGTTCCAGTGCCGGGGTCAACCGGTCGGAAACGATCGGCCCGACAATATGGATCACCTTTTTTGCCGGGAGATTATAAGCATCCGTCAGCATGGGAACAGCGGTTGGCTGCTCATAATCCTGCCCGAACCTGGCACGCAGCTGATTCATCTGTCGATTACATTCCGCTCGAAGCTGTACGCCTGCAAACGTGTGGATGCAGTTATCTATGCAGGTGTGCATCGGCACAAAGCATCCCAGCATCTGTGAATTTGCTGCGTTTACGATGGCGTCCACGGCAAGACGGGTAATGTCACCCTGCCAGACGGAAATCACACCTTCTTTGACAGGGATATCTTCCGGT
>JAFUGY010000096.1 GCA_017469115.1 Oscillospiraceae bacterium | reverse complement strand
TCTTTGCACTGCTTCAACCGTAAAAAAGCGAAGTTCAGAGATCCGGATGCCGGTAGTGGCTATGGTTTGAATGAGGAGGCGAAGGCGGGTATTCTTTCCAGCTGCCTCCAGAAGACGATTGTATTCCTTGATCGTCAGGATCTTTGTTTCTGAACAATAAGGAGATGGCTGCGTTTTCAAGAGTTTAATACGGCAGGAGTCCAGCCCCAGGAAAGTCAGCCAGCAATTGACGGCAGAAATCATGGAATTGACACTGCTGACCTGGTGGGTAGCAGAAATCTCCTGCCGCCAACGCAAGACAAGAGATTTGGTGATGGGTTCATTTCCGGCAAAGGAGAGAAACGCGCTTACATCATGGAGATATTTGGAGACAGTCACCGGGCTGTACTCTTTATCAAAGAGGTTGGAAGAAAAGGAATCGAGGGTTGAGGTCATCATATAGTTCCTCCTGTTAAAGGTATTTCTGCATTATATACCATAACAGCAGAAATCCCGTGACCGTTTGGCTGGTCACGGGATTCCTTTTAGAATCTATATTTTGGGGGAATTGCCTTTCCTTAACAGAACTCTCAGGCAGTCAGGAATGATGATTGGCTTTGAACATTTCCAGGACTGTTTCAAAACTGTCCCGCCCGCTGTATGAGGTTCCGCCGTCTTTCACATCCTCGTTGGAAACGGTGGAGGTCGTCATGGTGTTTTTTTCAACGAACCGGTAGAAATCTGAGGCAGCAGGTGCGTCCTTTTCAAGAGGTGTAGGGAGCGTGGAGCCAAAATCGTCCATCAGGAGGGAGCCTGCAGGGTGCGGTTCGGGATCCATAGCATCAAGATGATTCATATAATTCAGGTAACCGACACAAAAGGCAAGCGAATCCGGATCTCCGCCGTAACGCTGCGTTTCCTCCTGATAATTGCCTTTGATGAAACGGGCGGTGAAATCCTTTGTGTTTTCATAAGCACCGCCGGATATTGTATGGATGACTTCATCAAGGGTGTCGCCTGTATGCAGGCGGTAGAGGATGTCACTGAGTCCTTCTCGCAGCTTCTCGCTGGAGATGAATGAGATATCACCATTCTGATCGAAGGTCACCGCGCCGGTGCCTTTCAGTTGCCGATAGTTCAGATCCGCCAGATACAGGCAGGCCATATAGCCGGAGACATAGACCGATCCGTTCAAATGGCCGTCATCGTTGTTTCCGTCCGCCGCTTCCAGATCGTATTTGTTTTCGCCGGTTCCTTCCGCATTGCCCATCTCGGCATACATGCGGCACAGCTGGTCCTTCGTGCAGAAATCAAGGTACTGCTGCGAATCAAGGTCGTAACGGTATTCCTTGAAAATATCCAGATCCGCCGGATAGATATTGCCGACGCATCCGGCAAGACCTTCCATAAACCAGAACGGAAACATGGTATCCATTACCAGGGCATCCCCCTCTTCGGTTGAAATTACTTCTTCCGGGGTGAGAATAAAAGCGTCAAAATCCATGTAGCCGGACATGCCGACACGGTTATAGTCATCCATAAAGGCGTGGAAGAGCTCATGGCAGAAGGTGGTATCCACTTGAATGCGGGTCCATCCGTCGAGATCCAGGAAAGCGCGATTCATCTCATCGAATGTGCACAAGGATTCCGCATCGATGCCGATCATATATTTGAATACGCTTTCGTCTCCTTCATATGCCGGATACCCATTCACATAGGCATAGGCCCCGGGGGCGACAAACTCGTGCTCCTCAATGCCGTCCATATCTCCTGTGCCGTAATAGATATACAAGCCAATCTCTCTGCCCAGCTCGTCGTTATCCGCTGCTTCCTGAAAGCATGGAAAGCTATCGATCAGAAGATTCACAGCTTGCGGCTCGATGGATGACACAATGAGATTGACGAGATGCTGAAGCTGATCATCTCCGAGAGCTTCCTTCGCCGTCCGGGAACAATAAATATCAACAAGGCGGTAAGAATCGTCCGCGATGGCAACTGTCGTCTCTCCGGAAGTATTTTGCAGGTCTGAATCTCCGTCAGCCCAGGACCCGGCAGAGAAGGTAAAAATCATACATAGAGTTAAAAAGAAGCTAATAAATTTTTTCATGGTTTTCCTCCTGTTCTGCATATACTATACCATAAGGCAAGAAAGTTTTCCATAGCAAATCACCACGATTGGGAGGGAGATGACACTTTGCAATGAACAGTTTGTTAAGTCAGGACATCGGTAAGTCATCAGAAAGCAAAATAATACAGACAGGATCTTATTTACAGTTTTTTGTTTTGGGATCTTTACCCTATAGCGATTAAAGCATATTGTCCCGAAAAAGCAGGAACAGGACGGGACTTTGCATATGAGATTTTCAAAAGGCTGTGAGAGACACAGGAAAAATATTGATTATCTATAGACACACGTGGTAAAATATCTCTATCGGTCGGAACTTAGGAGAAGCGGCATCAGCAGATCCGCAGTCTTTTCCGGGATAAATACAGTTTACTGAAAAAAGCATAAAACAACATGCACAGCGAGGTGACTGAAATGGAAGTAAGAATTACAGATCTCGGAGCGATCGGAGACGGGCGCACTTTGAACACGGGCGTCATCCAGCAGACCATTGATGCCTGTTCCAAAGCCGGAGGCGGACGGGTTGTAATCCCGGCGGGGCAATTTTTATCCGGAACCATCCGGCTTCGCTCGAATATCGACTTGCACCTGGAAAACGGTGCAGAGCTGATTGCCAGCCTTGAGGAAGCGGATATGACGGACTTTCTCCGGGAAATGGAAAAAGAAGATGACAACCGGGACACCGGTTGGGCCGGCGGCTGCTTTCTCTTTGCACAGCATGAGGAGAACATCTGTATTTCGGGCAACGGGAGGATTGACGGAAGGGGCAGAGACGTCTTTTTTGAAGATGAGAGCGACGGCGGGAGCCATGAAAGCCCGCTGAAAGTGCGAGGTTTTCGGCCGCGGACGAGCTTTCTCGAGGACGTCAGAAATCTGACCGTAAAGGACGTTACCTTTTACGATGCAGCTTTCTGGACACTGCACATGGCAGGCTGCCGGGACGTTCTGATTGAAAACATCCGGATTGATAACAATGACCGTGGGCCGAACAACGACGGGATTGACCCGGACTGCTGCCAAAACGTTATCATCCGCGGCTGCCAGATTTCCTGTGCAGACGATTGCATCGTCATGAAAACCACAGCACCCATGGCAAAAAAATACGGGGACTGCCGGAACATCCTGATTTCAAACTGCATTCTGCACTCCCGCTCCTCGGCACTGAAGATCGGCACGGAAACCTGGAGCGACATCCACCATGTGATCATGAGCGACTGTATACTGCAGGATTGCACCAGAGGCATCGGAATCTGGTCGCGTGACGGCGGACGAATCCATGATATTCTGATCCACCATATCACCGGTAATACTTTGCGATACCGGGATCGTGTGAAGCAGGATTCGGAAGTTGTGGTCTGGTGGGGAAAAGGCGAGCCGGTCTTCCTTTCGGCAACCATGCGTGCCGGAGTTGACAGGATCCCCGGGATGATTGAACATGTTGTGATGGATCACCTGTTTCTGACTTGCGAAGGAGCAATCATGATGGCCGGTGAGGAAGCCTCCCCCATCCGAAATGTTCGAATTTCGGATTCTGCTTTTCTTTGGAAAAGGCAGGGCAGCACCGTTCCTGACTGTCTGGATGAGCAGCCATCGGCGCGAGGTGTTTACCGGCACGCAGTGCCGACGGTATATCTCCGAAGCGCAGAGGAAATTTCCCTGGAAGATAGCGTGACATTCACCGTAGACGAAACAATGAAGAATTATATTACAGGTTAAAAGGATCAAGCTGTATGAACATCTATGTAGATTTGGCGCTGTTTTCTCTTATCATCCTGTTGTATTGGGTAATCACAGAAGTGTTTACTGTTCTTTTCCGCTTTACAGGGATTCCGGAAGAGAAGGCAAGGTTCCAGGTAATTTCCCTGCTGACAGGATGCGGATTCACCACAAGAGAGAGCGAGATGATCATCTCCAACCGAACTAGGCGTCGGCTTTCACGGATCACTATGCTGTTCGGGTATGTATTCAACATCACCATTGTTTCCGCCTTTATCAACGTGTTTCTCTCGTTGAAGGTGAGGCAGATTGAGCACGCTGCAGTCGGCATTTTGATCCCGCTGGTGCCTGCAGCAATTATCTTTATCTTTATGAGGATTCCTTTTTTCCATTCCTGGGGAGATCACTTCCTGCAGAAATTAATCGACAGGATGGTTGGAAGAACAGATTCTTTTAATCCTGTCATGCTGTTGGACCATATCGGAGGTGACTCCATCGCGCTGGTTACTCTCAACCACATCCCCGAAGCATTCCAGAATGTTCCTCTCTCAAAAACCGGCCTGAAAGCCGATTCGGGAATCCTCGTCATGCTGGTGGAGCACCGGGGTATGAAGGCCTCCCCTGCCGGCGCAGACACCGTGTTTGAGCTTGGTGATAAACTGACCGTATTTGGAAATTACGCCAGTATTTGCAGAACATTTCATGCAAAAGAGCATTTTCTGGATTCCTAAGGAAAATTCTTTTTTATATGGTTTTACATGAGAGGATGCATCATGAAAAAACTGTTTTCTCTGCTGATCTCCGCTTTGCTTTGTGCTCTGCCCTGCAGTGCTCATGCCGAGACAGCCCCGGAACTTCGTCTTCTGGTGGCAAGTGACCTTCATTATCTCGCACCTTCCCTGACCGATAACGGAAACTATTATCAACGCGTGCTTGCCAACGGAGACAGCAAATTCATGCCCTATATTGAGGAGATTACCGAAGCTTTTCTGGAAGAGGTGATTTCACAGAAGCCGGATGCACTTTTGCTCACCGGAGATCTGACCTTCAACGGAGCCATCATCAGCCATGAAGCATTGATTCAAAAGTTGAAAGGTGTGGAGGAGGAAGGGATACCGGTCCTCGTGCTGACCGGGAATCATGACGTTTACAACCGCAATGCCGCCAGTTTTCACGGAGACGGTTTCACAAGAGTACCTTACGGAACCTCGGAACTTTTTGCAGAACTCTATGCCGACTTTGGGTTTCAGGAAGCGCTTTCCATCGATGAAGACTCGCTGAGCTATATCTATCCGTTGGGGGAAAAGGTACGGATTCTGATGCTGGATCTGAACACGGAAAACCATTTCTGTTCCGTCTCTCCCAAGACTTTTCGGTGGATTGAGGAACAGCTGGAAAATGCCCGAACAGAAGGATGCAAGGTGCTCGCTGCCGGGCATCAGAATCTTTATCAGCACTCCATTTTCCGCGGCGGATATGTCATCTCAGAGGCAAATCAGCTGGGCAGGCTTCTCCGCCAATACGGAGTTTCTCTTTTCCTCAGTGGTCATATGCACATTCAGCATATCAAAGAAAAGGATGGCCTTACCGAAATTACAACTTCTGCGCTTCCCTCTTATCCCTGCCAGTACGGGGATCTACAGCTGACGGAGGATCAGGCAATCTATCAAACCCGCCGGCTTGACATGAAAGCCTGGGCAGATCGCCACGGAAGAACAGAAGCGGTATTTTCGGCTTTTCAGGAAGCTGCAGCGCAGTATATGGCTGCCCATATCTCCAAACAGGCTGACAATCCGAACCAGACTGCGGATGGCACCCGGAATCAAATGGCGGAATTTTTCCGGGCGTTGAATCTCGCATACTTCTCGGGAGATTTGAGCGGAATTCCGGAGATGGATCCGGACGGAGCCATTGCCGAAAAATGGATGGAGCAACAGGATATGATCGGGGCGTATATCAGCTCAATCCGGCAGGATATCGGAAAAACCTATACGGAATGGGCCGGACAATGGTAAATTGTTCCGGAAGGAGAGATGAGATCCGGCTGCTTTTGAACGATTGGTGCAAAACGGTTTTGACCGGTATTATATGCAGGAATAAACTCCTCAGCGAATCCTTTTTCTTTGATTTTTGATTGACAACCGGCCTCTTAACGCATATAATTTCATTATCAGTGAATCCTTTCACCAGGCAAATAAAGATGGAATATGGAGGAGACCTAACATGAAGTATTTTATTGCGATTGATTCCGGCGGATACAAAACGGAGAGTATCCTGTTTGACCAGACGGGCAAAGTGCATGCCTATGCCCGTGGGCGCGGCGCCAATGCTTTTGATATCGGCGTTGCGGAAGCCAGTGACAGAATTCGTGACGCGGCAGAGAACATGAGGTCGCGTATGCCGGAGGACGGCGAAATTGCAAGCGTCTTCGGCAGCATTTCGGTTGCGTATTACTATCCGGAGATTGAGAAGCGCCTGGCCCGTCAGTTCGGAAAAGCCAAATGCAAGATGGATTCCGTCGTCAGCAGCGTTATGGCAGCGGGCCTTGGGAAGGATGACGGCGTATGCCTGATTTCCGGCACGGGTTCGTATTGCTGCGTCCGGCAGAAGAGCGCAGAACATCGCCATTACATCGGCAGCAGCGGTTATATGCTGGATACAGGCGGCAGCGGATATGTTCTTGGGCAGAAAGCCCTGATTGCAACCCAGCGTGAAAGAGACGGGCGCGGCCCGGCGACTTTGCTCACCCCGATTCTGGAAGCGGAAATGGGTGAAACACTGCGGGAGCATCTCCCTGTCATTTATGCCGGTGGCCGTGCTTATATCTCTTCCTTTGCACAGGCAGTATTTGCAGCCCGGAAGCAGGGTGATGAAGTTGCAACACGTATTTTCAATGAAGAAGTGGACTACTTTGCAGAAGCTATGCAGACGGCTTACCGTATCATAGGCCATCCGTACCGCGGCGTGCTGGGCGGAGGCGTCTTCCGGCATGTGTCGGAATATGCCGAGGCAGTCATTGACCGGGCACCAGAAGGCTGCCATATGCAGCTGATCGATACCCCGACATTATACGGAGGTGCACTGGAAGCATTGTGGCTTGCCGGAGAAAACGACAACTACGACTTCAAGAGCCGCTTTCTGTATTCGTACGCCCGACAGGCCGGTGAGAACACCGGGTGGTAAAAGAAAATCGCATTCATTTCAGACAAGGAGAACAACAATGGACCTCGAAAAAGCCAAGGAAGCCCTCGCCGGTTTTACCGCACAGGCAGAAGAACTGATCAAAGACCCAAGCAAGCTGGAAGCTCTTCTTCAGCAGTTTGAAGCGAAGATGAAGGATGTGCCGATGGCGGGAGACGCGCTTTCCAAAATCCCGCTGATGATTTCCATGATTCGCAGCTATATCACCAAAGAGTACACGGAAATCTCTCCAAAAGTGATTGTCACGCTGGTCTGCGCAATCATCTATCTGCTCAAGGGGAAGGATCTCATCCCGGACAACATTCCGGTTGTAGGTTATGTGGATGATCTGGCTGTATTTGCAGCCGCCTTTATGATTGATGATCCGGAACTTGCTGCCTATGCGCAGTGGAGAACCGACAACGGTAAAGCCTGAGAAGTTTAACCAAAACAGGATACTCGTTAAAAAAGGAGAGGCAGTTTTCTGTCTCTCCTGTCGTTTCTTCTCCAGGCTGATACTGTATAATTCCTCTTGCGGGAATGCATGCTGAATGATATAATTTTTGAAAAGTCGGCATAAGAAGGAGCCGAATGAAAAATGATAAAGATCTACTCTCCTCAGAAAATAGAACAGATTCTGAGCTCTCTCGAGCCGGAAATCAACGATATCTGTTCCCGGTACAAACTGCCGCCGGCATTTCTCAAGGCGATTCTCACCCGAGAGATGAAAGAAATTGATTTTCTGGATCTGATTGCCGACACGGCAGTTTTCTGCAACTGGCAGCGTGCGAAGTTGACACGGGTTTTCCCCGATCTGTCCGGAAAAGAAAGCACCCGCGGAGATCTTCTCCGCAAATATGACAGTTCCACCGGGTACGGCCAGATTTTTGCCAGAACCGCCATTCAGGCAATCCGGTTTGCCATAGAACGCGGACTCACGACGACGGAAGCTCTCGGCCTTGGGAAGGACCGCTCGCTCTCTGTTGATTCTCCGGCTGACCGCTGGGAGGTCTGGAGCAGACTGCACAAAGAAGTTGCTTTTAATCTGACCTGTTCTGCCCTGAATGTGATTTTATCTGCCTGGGAAATGACCGGTAAAACCGACTTTACATTATTTACCCCGGAAGATATCAAGCTCACTTTCACACGCTACAATGCCGATGTCAGGCAGATAACCCCATACGGGGAAGAAGCATATCAATCTTATTTGCATTATTGTTAAGGAGAAACCCATGCTGAAAACTACCATGAATGAAATCAGGCTCATTGCTTTTGACCTGGACGGAACGCTTACCCAGCACAAGAGCCCTCTGGAGGATAAAAACAGACAGCTCCTTGACGCTCTGAGAAAAGACTATTCACTTCTGATGGTGGGTGCCGGACAGAGCCACCGGATCTTTCATCAGATGGGAGAATATCCGATTGATATCATCGGCAATTACGGGATGCAGTTCTGCCGTTATGACACGGAATCCAAAACCCTGGTAACCATCTACGACGAGGTGGTGCCTTGTGACAGGGAGAGCGTATCGAAACGAATTACCGCTCTGCGGGAAAAAGAGGGATACACCGTTTTTTGTGGAGACAGCGTAGAATTCCACGCTTCCGGATGTGTCACCTATCCCCTGCTCGGGACAAAAGCGAAACTGCAGGATAAGCTTGCCTTTGACCCGGATCGCAGCATACGGCGTGCCATCTATTCAGAGGTCAAAGATGCTTTTCCCGATTTCACGGTTTTCGTGGGCGGGACGTCCTCCTTTGATTTCGCTCCTGCACCTTACAACAAGTATTTTGCACTGGATCGTTTCTGCAAAGAAAACGGCTATACACACCACAATGTGCTCTATTGCGGAGATGACTATGGGCCGGGAGGAAATGACGAAGCAATCTACAGTTCTGATTTTTCTTTTGTACCTGTAGACGACTATACACATATCGGAGAAATTTTGCGCGAAGTACTATCCCAATCTTGACGGGAATCGATTTTCGGCGTATGATAGAGATACCACAATTCTGAACTTTTTGCAAAGGAGAATCAGCTTATGAGCGTGGATATTCGAATCAGCCATGCACTGAAAAAATACGGGGAAAATGTCATCATCCCCGATTTGAGCGTTAACATCAATCCCGGTGAATTTTTTACACTTTTGGGGCCGTCGGGATGCGGAAAAACTACACTTTTGCGTATGATTGCCGGTTTTAACAGCATTGAAGGCGGTGATTTCTACTTTGGAGACAAGCGTATTAACGATCTGGATCCCTCCAAGAGAAACATCGGCATGGTTTTCCAGAACTATGCAATTTTCCCCCACTACACGGTACGGAAAAACGTGGAATTCGGCCTGAAAAACCGCCATCTGCCAAAGGAACAGATCAAAGAGAGCACGGATAAATTCCTGAAGCTCATGCAGATTGACGCCTTGGCAGACCGCTTGCCCGATCGTCTGTCCGGCGGGCAGCAACAGCGTGTTGCACTGGCGAGAGCGCTTTGCATCAGCCCTGACGTGCTTTTGATGGACGAGCCTCTCTCCAACCTCGATGCCAAGCTGCGTGTGGAAATGAGAACCGTTATCAAAAACATTCAGCATAACGTCGGCATTACCTGTGTCTACGTAACGCATGACCAGGAAGAAGCCATGGCTGTTTCCGACCGTATTGCCGTTATGAACGCAGGCGTGATTCAGCACATCGGCAACCCGAAGAGCATCTATCAGCGCCCGGCCAACGTGTTTGTTGCCACATTCATCGGCCGCACCAACATGCTTAACGGTATTCTGAAGGTTGAAAACGGCAAAGCCATCCTCTGCATTGATGATTATCAGGCTGAAATGCACACGGTAGCGCCGGAATATCTTTCCACGCAGGAAGTTCAGGTCAGCGTCCGTCCGGAAGAGTTGCTCCTCAATCGTGACTCTTCTGCCTATGGCTTGAAAGGATCGGTGCAGGATGCCGTCTTCCTCGGGCTCAATACCCATTACTTTGTCAAGCTTGATTCCGGTGAAGATGTGGAGATTATTCAGGAATCTTCGATTGAAGATACCCTCGAAAAGGGCGCGAGAATCTCCCTCACCATTAATACGGATAAGGTCAACCTCTTCACGGCTGACGGCTCGAAAAATATTCTCACAGGGGTCCGGAATGACCTGACGGCATGAGGGCATCGGCCATGCAAGACAAGAACAAGAAATTTGAAGTATGGACAGTAATGACCATCGTGTTCTTTTTGCTGTTCCTTCTCATTCTGGTTTATCCGATGTTCGGCATCCTCAAGCAGTCGCTCTACGATAAAGACGGCGCTTTGACGCTTGCCAATTTCTCCAAATTCTTTGCCAAAAAATATTACACCAATACCATCCTGAACAGTTTCAAAGTGACCATTGCGGTTACCTTTGTCTCTCTGCTGATTGGGATTCCCCTCTCCTATTTTTACAGCTTTTATCGCCTGAAGGGCTCGAAGATTATCTTCGTCGTCAGCATTCTTTGCTGCATGTCTGCCCCGTTTCTGGGCGCTCTATCCTGGATTATGCTTCTCGGCCGTAACGGCATTGTGACGAAGTTCTTTCTCAACGTATTCCATATCCGGCTCGGCAGCATTTACGGCTTCAAGGGGATTCTGCTGGTTCAGGCACTGAAGTACTTCCCTTTGGTTTTTATCTATATGAACGGTGCTTTCCGGAACATCGATAATACCCTTGTGGAAGCCTCTGCCAATATGGGCTGTACAGGCATCAGCCGGTTTTTTAAGATCATTCTGCAGCTCTCCATGCCGACGGTGCTGGCGGCCTCTCTCATGGTATTCATGCGCGCCTTTGCCGATTTCGGTACCCCGATGATCATCGGAGAAGGCTTCAGGACCTTCCCTGTTGAAATCTACTCCCAGTACCTCGGTGAAAACGGGCGTGACTACGGCTTTGCAGCAGCCATCTCAGTGATTGCAATTCTGATCACTGCTCTGGTATTCTTCCTGCAGCAGTGGGCAACTGGAAAATTCCGTTTCTCCATCAGTGCGCTCCATCCTGTTGAGAAAAAGGATGCAAAAGGGCTCGGCGGATTTCTGATGCATCTCTACGCCTACCTGCTGATCATCATCGGATTTGCCCCGAACCTCTATATTGTTTATCTCTCCTTTGTCAACAGCGACGGCGCTGTGTTCAAAACCGGTTTTTCCCTGAATAACTACCGCCTGGCAGCCAAAAAACTGCTGGTTCGTTCCATCAACAATACACTTACTCTCGGTATAGGCTCTCTTGCAATTATCATCGTCTTTGCGGTGATTGTGGCTTATCTTGTTGTGCGGCGCTCGAGCCCTCTGAACCACGCTATCGACACCATGGCTATGCTGCCTTACATCATGCCGGGTGCAGTCGTCGGTATTGCGCTTGTTATGGCATTCGGTTCCAAACCCTTTGCCCTCACCGGCACCATGACGATTATGATTCTCAACCTTGTGGTGCGGCGAATGCCTTACACCATCCGCTCGGCAACGGCAACCCTCATGCAGATCTCGCCGAGCATCGAAGAGGCTGCAATCAGCCTGGGTGCTTCCAAGCTGAAAACCTTTGCGAAGGTCACCGTACCGATGATGTCAAGCGGGATTATTTCCGGTGCTATTTTGAGCTGGGTTGCGATTGTAACGGAGCTGTCCGGTTCCATCATCCTTTATAACAACAAAACCATTACACTCACGATGAGCACTTACGTGCAGATCAACCGCGGCAACTACGGCACAGCCTGTGCCTTCGCCGCCATCCTGACGGTCGTCACGATCCTGTCGCTTTTGATTTATATCAAGGTCAGCGGCAATGAGGACGATATCCGCCTGTGATCCACTTTTTCTTCTGTCCTGTCGGCGTTTCTTCATACGCTGAGGAATAAAAATTCTTAAAAAGGAGACGTAAAAAATGAAGAAAATTCTCGCGCTCGCACTGGCACTGTGCATGGTATTCGCCATTGTTGCTGTTTCTGCTTCTGCAGAAGAAGACATCGGCGATACGCTCGTTCTGTACTCCACCATGACGGAAAAAGACCTCGAAGCTCTCATTGACGGCTTTGCAGAAGTCTATCCCGATTGTGAGATTGAAGTTGTTTCCGGCACCATCGGTGAGACGACTTCCCGTATCGCTGCAGAAGCAGACAACCCGCAGGGCGACGTGACCTGGGGCGGTCTGGCTGACTCCGACGGCATGCAGTATGCCGACCTGTTCGAGGAGTGGGTTTCCGAGGAATCCGCCAACGCCATTGAAGGCTACTCCACCCCGAACGGCATCTACTCCATGGACCACCTCTCCACCATCGTTTTCGCAATCAACACGGAGCTTGAGAAAGAGCTCGGCCTCGACATCCGTTCCTACGCTGACCTTCTTGATCCGAAACTCGAAGGCAAAATCATTTTCTCCAATCCGAACAGCTCTTCCGCTGCATGGAACAACCTCTGCAACATCATGTCCGTTTTCGGCAATGACAGCGAGGAAGCATGGGATTACATCGGCAAGCTGATGAAGAACCTCGTCATCTCCGACTCCTCTTCCAACTGCTTCAAGCTTGTTGAGCAGGGCGAATATGTTGTCGGCCTGACTTATGAAGACGGCGCAATCAAGCTCATCCAGCAGGGTGCCGATGACCACTTCACCATGCGTTATCCGGCAGACGGTGCATCCGCTTCTGCATTCGGTATGGCTGTGATTAAGAACTGCAAACACCCCGCAGCTGCAAAAGCTCTTGTCAACTGGGTCTGCTCTGCAGAAGGCTGCTCCTACATTGCTCAGTACCTCAAGACTCTGCGTATGACCAACAAGGATACCGTTTACGGCGAGAGCCTCCTCCCCGCAACGGAAGACATCAAGTGGGTCCATCGTGATGTTCCTTACCTCACCGAGCACAAGGCTGAAATTCTCGAGCACTGGAATGACCTTCTCCTCGAGGTTCAGGGTTGATTTTCGTATCGGAAATACCTGTAACAGATATTTTCTGCTCCCGGTTGAAAAACCGGGAGCTTTTTTACAAAATCGTTGCAATTTTTCCCTACAACCGTGTATAATAAACAGTACCAACGACAGTGATCGCGGTATTTCAACTCAACGGAGGTAACCCATGAAAAAATTATTCGCATTTCTGATTGCCTGCACCCTGCTCACCGGCAGCTTTGCCTGTTGCGCCTCTGCAGAGAATCTGGTCGGCGGCTGGCAGACCCCTGAATCCCCGGACATCACTCCCGAATTGTGGGAGATCTTCCATCAGGCTATGGACACAGTACCAGGCCGTCCCTATACACCGGTAGCTCTGGTCGGAACGCAACTCGTCGCCGGTATGAATTACTGCTTCCTGGCAGAGGCTGCTGCGGATCAGCATCTGGTTGACGAACACTATGCCAATATTTATATCTATCGTGATTTGCAGGGCAATGTCACCATAACGGATATCGAAGAGCTGGAAACTCACGCATCTTCTGAGATCGCCGCATTTGCAGAGGATGAGATCTCTCTGATCGAAATCCCAGCCTCTGATGCCTCTTTCACCGAAGGAAAAGGCGTTTCTCTGGAAAACAAGAAGGTTCCCACCTATTATGATGAAGAGCATCGGATGATCTGCTGCCTTGCCAAGGACGGCGAAGTTACCTACACCATTCCCGATGGTGTGGAAGGCGTTTTTGATGTGTATCTCACCATATCCAAAATCATGGCACAGTTTACCTCGCAGCCGTTTTCCTTTTCTGTAAACGGCGGAGAACTCTTCTCTGTTCCGATTGACTGCCAGGTATCCGCAGATTCTCCCGCCGCCTATACGCAGGATGGTGAAGAGTACAACACCGGCACGCTGATGGATGACGGGCGCTTCCTTGTGTGCCCTGGCCTTTCCCTGAAGGGCGGAGACACGTTTACCGTGGTTGCAAATTACGGTGCAAAATCCGCGACCCTGAAAGGCATGGTCTTCCCCGCTGTAGGCAATCTCACCCTTGCTCCTGCAGGATCGGTCGTCCCCACAGGGTATGACTACACGGTAAAAACGCTTGCTGATAAAGATCCCTCCGATCCTCTCTCCGGGCTGAATATCATCTGGGTCGGCTCTTCCGTGACGTACGGTGCTCAATCGGGCGGGCATTACTCCATGGTGGATGCCATTGCCGACAATCATCCGGGCACCGTCTGTGAAAAGTACGCCATCAGTGCCACCACACTGGTCAACGGAGATGAGAGCTCCTATGTCGCTCGGCTGAAACGGATCCCGACAAACAAGACCCCTGATCTCGTTGTCGTCCAGCTTTCTACCAACGATGCCACCACCGGCAAGCCTTTCGGTGAAATTGCTGAGGGAAAAGATCCCTCCGCTTTTGACGACTCTACCATCGCCGGAGCCATTGAAACCATTATCGCCTATGTGCAGGAAACCTTCCACTGCCCGGTGGCATTTTATACCGGCACCTACTGTGTGAAGGAAAACTATGCCGAGATGGTTGACCTGCTCCTGAAAATTCAGGAGAAATGGAACATCGGTGTGATCGACATGTTCAACAACGAGGAGATGACTGCCGTTTACGGTACGGACCTCTATAACACTTATATGTACGACGAAGTACATCCCTACCGGATCGGTTACGTGGAATGGTGGACGCCTGTGATTGAGCAGGGTCTGCGGGATTATCTCGCTTCGCTTGCATAAACTCCCATCTGAAAATTCGAGCCCCTTCTGCTTTGATGCAGAGGGGGCTCATTTCTTATGAGAAAGGACGATTTTAATCGAAAAACGCAAAAACCTTTTCCCAGTACGGGATCAGCACTTCAGAATCCGTCATATAAAGCTCGTGCTTCATCCCGGGGATTTCCACAAGCTCACATCCGTGTACCCGGGAGGCAAAGAGATTCTGGGAGGCATTTTTCACCACGGTATCCGCCCCTGCCTGGAAAAGCAGAACCGGGATCGCAATACGGGCGGTCTCTTTTTTCGACGTCACGCGATAGCAGGCCTTGACGGATTCCAGACCCCAGCCGATGGACGGTTCAAATGTTTGCAGGGTTGGATCCTTCATCCGCTTGCCAAAATAATAGAGGTAGCGGCACTCGGAAGAATCGCAGGAATGTTCAAAATCCGGCTCGTCGTCAAAAGAATTGACCGGCTTGAGAGGATTCTTTTTCCGTTCTCCGATTCCCATCAGGCTTGCTGCCGCAAACATGATAGGGGTAGGAACTGCAAAGGTCAGCCCAAGCATCGGGGAGGACAGGACGGCCTTCCGGAACAGATGCGGATATTGCTCAATCGTCCAGGCTCCGACGCATCCGCCCATGGAGTGGCAATAGAGATAAAGCGGGAGCAGCCCGGAAACCGGTTTGATCACCGTCTCCGTCAGATGCCGGAGGTCGAGCACATAATCTTCAAAATGCTCCACATGCACCACATAGGGATTTTCATTATGCCGATGGGACTTACCATGCCCGCGGTGGTCTATCCCCCAGACGCTGTACCCCGCCTGCAACATGTAATAAATGGACTCGGAAAATTTCTGCACCGATTCCGTAAATCCGTGGCTGATAACAATCACGCCTTTCGGATGATCGGCTTCAAAATGCTCGTAATAGATCTTTTGGCCACTGATACGCTCATCGGTTCCGATTATCCTGCGTACTGCCAGATAAGGCTCTGCCTGATCCAGCATATCGAGGGAATAGTTTGCTTCTTTGATCCACTGTATTGCCATTTGCCTGTTTATCCTTTCTTCAGCCGGGCAGCCGCTTCTGCACGCTCGCGGCAGATTTCATCCCAGGATTTCTGTGCGGCCATAAGCTCGGCCAGCTTGTGCAGTTCCTCCGGCACGTTGATCTTCTGAGGACAGGCACGGGCACATTGACCGCATCCGATGCAGGCATCGGCACGCTTTCCGTCTTCAATGACGCTGTATCTTGCTACGGTATTGAAGCTTTTGGTAACTGCCATATCGTTGGCCATGCTGAGCAGTTTGGGAATATCCAGCTCCATCGGACAGCCGGCGCAGCAATACCGGCAGCCCGTGCACGGAATCAGGCGGGCAATATTGGCTCTCACTTCTGCGATCAGCGCCAGCTCTTCTTCCGTCAACGGCTTTTCTTCCGAGAAGGTTTTGATATTATCCTGCATCTGCTGCAGGTTTGACATGCCGCTCAACACAACCGTCGGCTTCGGCACGGTCTGCAGCCAGCGAAATGCCCACGCCGGAACACTCTCATCCGGGCGAAAGGCACGCATTTTCGCCTCTGTCTCTTCATCAAAGGCGGCAAGCCTTCCGCCGCGAACGGGTTCCATCACCCAGACAGGAATCCCGGCAGCCCTCAGAATCTCCACTTTCGTTTTGGCGTCCTGCAGCGTCCAGTCCACATAGTTCAGCTGGATCTGGCAGAATTCAAGCTGCTTTCCGTAAAGCGCAAGAAATTTCTCCAGCGCATCCGGTGCTGCGTGGCAGGAAAAGCCGAGATGGCGGATGCGGCCGAGTTCCTTCTGCTTCAGGAAATAATCCATAAACCTGTTATCCGGATTCCCATAATAGCGCAGGGAATTTTCATTGACATTGTGCAGAAGATAAAAATCAAAATACTCCACGCCGCACTTCTTCAGTTGTTTTTCAAAGATCTCTTCCGGATCAAGGGGGGTAACTCCCGGCACATTCTGATGCCCGGGAAACTTGTCGGCAAGATACCAGGTCTCCCGCGGATAACGGGAAAGGGATTTGCCGAGAGCAATTTCGGAGTTTCCTTCATGATAGGGATATGCAGTATCGAAATAGTTGATGCCGGAAGCAATGGCCGTATCTACCATACGGTCGAGCTCGGTAACGTCAATGACGCCGGACCCGTCTTTCAACACAGGCAAACGCATAGCACCGAAGCCGAGAGCGGAAAGCTGCAGATCCTGAAAGGAATGTTTAAGCATCGGTTTCTCTCCTTTGTGTTTTTATTCTTTTTTATCTATGATATCACATCTCTCAAGAAAGAATCAAGGAAAAGCCTCTTTATCTTGTAAAAAGAAATGATTTTTTTATTGACAGAAGTGGATTAGCCTGCTAAAATAAGGCGTCTCAATTGGATATCAGTCAAGAGTTTATCCGAAGCAAGATAGTACCGCACTGGTGCGGTGGCAACTTCTGTTGCCTTATTGATTGAGTTAAAAGCTCAAATTTTATAAGTTGGTAACTATAAACCAAGTGCTTTACAGCATGCAAACTTGTGAAATGGTCAATAAGAGTAGTAAAAGTAATCTTTGCTATATAGACTCTGAAACCAGTTGGGCCGGCGTCTTGACGGAACGGGCGCTTAACAGGCTATCAAACAGGCAGTGCATGCGTGCGCTGTCTGTTTTTTTGTCAGGAGGAACACATGAAAAAAATCATCGAGTTAAAAAACATCAGCAAGTCCTTTGATGGAGAAAAAGTGTTAGACAACATTAGTCTTGATATCTATGATAATGAATTTATCACACTTTTGGGGCCCAGCGGATGTGGAAAAACTACGACTTTGAGAATCATCGGCGGGTTTGAAACGCCGGATACCGGTGATGTATTTTTCATGGGAGAGCGAATCAATGATTTGCCGGCACATAAGCGCAATGTAAACACGGTTTTTCAGCGCTATGCTCTTTTCCCTCACCTGAACGTCTATGAAAATATTGCTTTTCCGCTGCGCGAGAAAAAAGAAAAGCGCGACGTGATTGATCAGAAAGTTCGTGATGTGCTGGAACTTGTGGCTTTGAAAGGGTTCGACAAGCGCAGCGTCACCAGCCTTTCCGGCGGGCAGCAGCAGCGTGTCGCCATTGCGAGAGCCATTATCAACCGGCCGAAAGTGCTTCTGCTCGATGAACCTCTGGCTGCACTGGATCTGAAACTTCGCAAGGACATGCAGCAGGAACTGAAAACCCTTCAGAAAGCCACGGGAATCACTTTTATCTTCGTCACCCACGATCAGGAAGAAGCTCTTTCCATGTCGGACACGGTAGTAGTTATGTCGGAAGGGCGCATCCAGCAGATCGGCACCCCGGTGGATATCTATAACGAGCCGAAAAATGCCTTTGTGGCGGACTTTATCGGTGAGAGCAACATCCTTGACGGCCTGATGCTGGCAGACAAGCTGGTGGCATTTTCCGGGCAGCGGTTCAACTGCCTCGACAGCGGGTTTGAAAAGCGCGAGCCGGTTGATGTCGTCATTCGCCCGGAAGACGTCGATATCGTCCCGGAAGAAAAGGGAATGCTGAAAGGCGTTGTCACTTCTGTCACCTTCCTGGGAGTTCACTATGAAATTATCGTGGATATCGACGGATTCAAATGGATGATTCAGACAACGGATTTTGTGGATGTGGATGAACACATCGGGATCTATCTGGAACCGGATGCCATCCATGTCATGCACAAGTCGGAATATTCCGGGCTTTACGGCGACTATTCCTCCTTCTCCAATGAATTCGACGAGCTGGAAGATCCCGACTCTGAGGAGTCGGAAAGCGAGGCTGCCGAATGACAAAAACAGCCGTAAAACAGAGAAAAAGCTTTGCTCAGGTCTTTTGCCTCACACCGTATTCCGTCTGGGCTGTGCTTTTTATCGTCGTGCCCCTCATTTTTGTGGCTTACTATGCGCTGACGGACAACAGCTATCACTTCACGCTGGATAATCTCACCCGTTTCTTCACGGCAACCTCCCAGGTGGGAGACACGGAAGTGCGCACCTATCTCGTCATTTTTATGCGCTCGCTGCGGCTTGCGGTGATCTCCACCATCATCTGTTTTCTGATGGGCTATCCCATTGCCTATATCATCGCCCGGGCGCCGGCAAAAACCCAGTCCATCCTCATCACGCTGATTATGATCCCCATGTGGATGAACTTTCTGATCCGTACCTACGCGTGGATGACGATCCTGCAGGACACCGGCATTCTCAACGGCTTTCTCGGGATGCTGCATCTCGGAAAAGTGCATATCATCGGCACGGAAACAGCCGTTATCATCGGCATGGTGTATGACTACTTCCCCTATATGATTCTCCCGATTTATTCCGTGATGGCCAAGCTCGATGTCCGCCTGCTGGAAGCTGCAAAAGACCTTGGATGCAACAGCTTCGGCGTGCTGCGGCGCGTGATCTTTCCTCTGAGCCTGCCGGGCGTGATCTCCGGCATCAATATGGTTCTGGTGCCCTCCATCAGCACCTTCTATATCTCACAGAAACTCGGCAACGGAAAGTTCTATCTCATCGGTGACGCGATTGAAGGCCAGTATGTGGCAAACAACCTGCATTTTGCAGCTGCCATTGCACTGATTCTGATGGTCATTCTGCTGGTTTGCATGGCGTTTCTGCAGCGCATGGCGAACAAGCATTCCGCTGTTTGAGGGAAGGAGGAGAAAAATGAAAACCGCATCGAAAATTTATACCGCTCTTATCATGATTTTTCTCTTCGCGCCGATTGCCATTCTGCTTGTGTTCTCCTTCAATGCCAGCAAAAGCCTTTCCGTTTTTTCCGGGTTTTCCCTCAACTGGTACAAAGAGCTTTTTAAAGATACGGAAACACTGCGCTCGGTCCGCAACACTCTGATTCTTGCGCTCAGTGCTTCGGCGATTTCCACTGTTTTGGGGACGGCTGCAGCCGTCGGCATGGATAAGCTCCGCAACCGTGTTTATCATGCCTTTCTTGACACCGTGACCAACATCCCGATGATCAACCCTGATATCATCACGGGTATTTCCCTGATGCTGATGTTCGTCTTCGTAGGCCGGCTGTTCGGCGCCGCCACGAGCCTGAACTTCACCACCATGCTGATTGCCCACATCACCTTCTGCCTGCCCTATGTGATTTTACAGGTTCTCCCGAAGCTGAAGCAGATGGACCGCTCTCTGCCGGAAGCCGCCATGGATCTCGGCTGCACCCCTCTGCGCGCCTTTTTCAAGGCAACGCTGCCGGAGATTATGCCCGGCATCATCACCGGCATGCTTATGGCATTCACTCTATCCCTGGATGATTTCGTCATCAGCTACTTCACAACCGGAAACAGCTTCCAGACGCTTCCGATCCGCATCTACAACATGACGAAAAAAACCGTCACGCCGAAGATGTACGCCCTTGCGACGATCATCTTCTTTGTGATACTGACCCTGCTTCTGATTTCCAACACCATCGACACGGACTCTTTCCGGAGTTCCGGCGAGGATCGGAAAGCCAGAAAAAACAAAAAAAACGAGGAGGCAAAAAAAGCATGAAAAAAATTCTCTCCCTTGCGCTGATCCTGACGATGGCCCTGAGCATGGCCCTTCTGGCCGGTTGCGGCAAAACAGCAACGCAGACCCTGAACGTCTACAACTGGGGCGAATACATTTCCGATGGCTCCGATGACTCTCTTGACACCATCAAAGCCTTCGAAAGCTGGTATGAGCAGACCTACAAGAAAAAAGTAAAAGTGAACTACTCCACCTTCGCCAGCAATGAAGACATGTATGCCAAGCTTTCCAGCGGCGCCGTCAGCTACGATGTGATCATCCCGAGCGATTACATGATCGCCCGTCTCGCAGAGGAGAACATGCTTCTTCCCCTGAATTTCGATAATATCCCCAATTACAAGTACATCAACGAGAGCTTCCGCGGTTTGTATTATGACCCGGACAATGTCTATTCCGTGCCCTATACCTACAACATGGTCGGCATTATCTATAACGCCAACGCAGTAGATGAGGAAGACGTCGGCGGTTGGGACCTGATGTGGAACGAGAAATACGCCGGCAACATCCTGCAGTTCAACAACAGCCGTGACGCTTTTGCCACTGCCCAGTACAAACTCGGGCTCGACGTCAACTCCGAAGATCGCGCCACCTGGGATCAGGCTCTTGCTGAGCTGAAGATTCAGGCTCCTATGGTAAAGAGCTACGTGATGGATGAAATCTACAACATGCTGGAATCCGGCGAGGCCGCTATCGGCGCCTACTATGCAGGCGACTATTTCACCATGCTCGATGCCCAGGCCGAGAACGTGGATCTGCAGTTCTACTACCCCGAACCCACCAACTATTTTGTCGATGCCATGTGCATCCCCTCCTGCTGCCAGAGCAAAGAGCTTGCCGAGATCTTCATCAACTACATGCTCTCCGAAGAACCGGCCATCGCCAATGCAGAGTACACCTACTATGCCTCCCCCAACTCCATCGTCTACAACAACGAAGGCTATCTGGAGGACCTGGGAGAAGAGACCATCGGCATTCTCTATCCCGATATTGAAGCTTTCAAGGAAAACTACAATATCTACGCTTACCGCAACATGAGCAACGAACAGCTCGATTATCTCAACACTCTTTGGGAATCCCTCAAGATCAACTGATCCAGTCAGCATACAAAAACCGGTGCCGTAATGGGCGGGTGTTGTAAAACAGTTTTATAGTGTTTTGCAGGGACGGCATGACTTACGGGTCATGCCGTTTCCTGTTTCATCAGTTCATCCAGAGGGATAAAGCCCACGAAATCATAGCAGATGCGAATGCTTTGACGCCGCTTTCCACTGCTCTTATCTGGGGCCCCAATATAGATCGCCCTGATCAGATCATGAGCCGCATAAGCGGTCAATTCGTCCAGATCCGCATATTGATGAACCTTCTGGATAAACAGTTCCAAATTCTGATTCTGCTGTTCCTGTACTTCGATCTCCTGCCGCAATGTCTCAGCGTTCATTTTCAAGGCCTGCTGCTCTTCTTCGTAGCTGCTGCTCATGACGGAAAAGCGTTCATCGCTCAGCTTTCCGGCTACGTTGTCCTCGTAGATCCTCACAAAGAGCCTGTCGAGCTCAAGGGTATGCTTCTCTGCTTTATCCAACTGCTTCCTTTCTTCCGTTTCGCATAAGGATCGGGATTGCAGAAATACAGCTCCGGGATCACATTGTCTCCAGCTTCTTCGTCGTCTTCCCACTCATGGGCCATTTCATCAAATTCTTCATTGTTGTCATCTTTTTTGCCGCGATTTTCTCGCGGCCTGATCTCAGCTCAAATTGCATTTTCAAAAAACAGGGCAGGCATCAAGCCAAAGATCACGC
>JAFUGY010000095.1 GCA_017469115.1 Oscillospiraceae bacterium | reverse complement strand
TTCTTCTGCTGCACTGTCTCTTATACGAGAAAATCGTCCAACAAAAAGTCCAGAATACCAATGTTCAGCACACCGTTATCATCATACCATCGCTTGCGAATATCATGGCGGACAATAATTTTCGGAAATGAATCGCCGATCAAAGCGAAAGGTTTATTCTCCGCAACTGCTTTTCTTCCTTGTCCAGCGCATACGCTGACTGAATATAGGTTAGGATAGAAAGTCAACCAGCCATTGAGAAGTTGCTTATTAAAACTATGTAAGTTCTCAATGAACTATTCAGACCAGAAGTGTTTGTGGCTAGAAATTTCTATTTGGTAGGATTTGCCTGCATTTCCATTATGATCAGGAAGCAAAAACAGAGGATACCCCGCACCTTCTTTCGGCACGAGGTATCTTTCCCGTTATCCTATCTTGATGATGTTGAGATTCAAGGATTCTTTTTCCCTTGTTTTTTCTCCTTACATTATTGATGATGTGCTTCCTGCGAGGTCTGAATTTATTTTACCACTTTCGCCTTTAATGGTCACTGCTGTTTAGTCAATTTTAGCAACTCCACATCCCTGCCGACCAGTGTTGCGGGTTTGTTCCCAAAAGCAGGAGAGAAAACCGTATCCAGCATCTTCTAAATGCTCACCTTTTCACATCTATTCAGTTTCTTTTCTTTTCCATATTTTCTTTTCTTTTCCATATTTTTCCATTTAAGAATACCATACGACTGTGGTAGTTTTCCCTGTCACAACCAGAAGCGAAAGGCAGTCTCAGCCCTTGACGGAGCCGGCAGTCATGCCCTTTACCAAAGATTTCTGGGCAATGAAAATGAACAACGCCGTTGGGATTGTGGAAAGCGTGATCGCCGCTGCCATGTTCCCCCATTCCACAGCATAACTGGTAACGAAAGAAGATGATATCGATGGAAAAGAAGTTTTTCGGAGCTCCTATTTGTCTATTTTGCACAATATTTTTGAAATCTATTCGGAAAACCTATGAATATAATAGCAAAAAACTATAAAAGCAGGAGACTGAAATCTCCTGCTTTTATAGTTTTGGAATAATGTTATGCGTATTGAGCGACCAGCTTCTGAATTTCCGCTGCACACTGCGCGCAGATCGCTTTATCTTCCTCTGTCAGGTTATAAAGCGGCTCACGCACGCCGCCGATATCGGGAGCACCCATCAGGCGGAGCGTCTCCTTAATCGTTGCATACATATTACCTTTACCGGAGCAAAGCTTATAGATCACATGGCAGCACTCATCCTGAATGGCGCGCGCTTTGGCAATCTCTCCCTCGCGGAAGAGACGATAGATGGCAAGATACAGTTCGGGCATAACCGCGTACGTGCCGCCGATGCCGCCGATGGCTCCTGCCGCGAGGCCGGAAAGCAGCTGTTCATCCGGGCCGTTGAAGACAATGGCTCCCTCATCACGCCACATTTCGATATCCTGCACCGGCATGGAGGAATTCTTGACGCCAATCACATTGGGATTCTTCAGCATTTCCCGCAACAGGGCACCGCTTAAAGCAACACCGGCAAGCTGGGGAATGTTATAAATCACAAAGTCGGTATGGGGCGCTGCAGAGGAAATGTCATTCCAGTATTTTGCAATGGCGTGGGGCGGCAACTTAAAGTAAATCGGCGGAATGGCGGCAATGGCATCGACGCCGAGGCTCTCGGCATGAGCAGCCAGCTCCATACTGTCGCGCGTGTTGTTGCAGGCAACATGGGCAATAATGACAATTCTGCCTTTTGCAACTGCCATCACGTTTTCCAGCACAAGCTTGCGTTCTTCAACGGAATGATAGATGCACTCACCGGAGGAACCGCCGACATAGAGGCCGGTTACTCCCTTTCCGATCAGATATTCCGTAAATGCTCTCACCCGCTCGGGAGAAATAGACCCGTCAGGCGCATAGCAGGCATAGAATGCCGGGAAGATGCCCTGATATTTTTTAGTGTCTTTCATTGATTTGCCTTTCTGTCATTAACCCTTCACAGCACCCATGGTGATGCCTTTTGTGAAGTACTTCTGGAAAATAATAAACACGATGATGATCGGCACCGATGCGAAAGCGGCACCTGCCATGATGAGCCCATAGTCGGTTGAGTTCTCTGCCTGCATCTTCGCAATACCGAGAGAAATGGTGAGATTTTTCGTGCTGGAGAGCATGATCAACTGCATGAAGTAATCATTCCATGAAGAGATGAAGGTGAAAATTGCCAGTGCACCTACGCCGGGTTTTATCATTTCCCAGACAATGGAGGTGAATGTTTTCAGTTCTCCTGCGCCGTCAATCCTTGCCGCTTCCAGAATTTCTCCGGGAATGCTTTCTGCAAACTGTTTGATGAGGAAAACACCGAACGGCCAGCCGACGATTGGGAAAATAACCGCAGCGAGGGTGTTATATAACTTCAGGGAGCTCATCTCGCGAATCAGCGGAATCAGAATAACCTGTTTCGGCAGTGCCATGGCACAGACTATGAGTGTGAAAATCAGATTTCTGCCAACGAACCGCTTTTTTGCCAGAGAATACCCAGCGAGTGCGGAGGTTACGCATGTAAGGAGCATGGCTGCCACTGCCATCCAGACAGTATTGATCATCCAGCGAATAGCTGCAGGAACAGTTGCTCCGGAGATTGCGACAATCGGATTCCCATCTTCCGACCAGTACTGGCTGAAGGGGATGTTGATTTCAAACATCGGTGCTTTCAGCTTGCCCATCAGCTTTGTCCAGTTATCCATCGTCCACTCATACGGCCACCAGACCGGAGTAGTGGAGTTGACTTCCTTGACGGTTTTAAAAGCGCCGGTGATAATCCAGTAAAGCGGGAAGGTGAACAGAATCGCGATAATGAGAATAACAATCAGCTCAATGGCCTTTGTGGCCTTTGATTTTTTCCCTAACATTTCCGCACCTCCTCAACTGTCACTCTGCCCAAGCTTAAACTGGACAGCAGAAAGAACCGCGATTATCAGCATCAGGATGACCCCCATCGCATTCCCGTATCCGTAACGGTAGAGCTTAAAGGCATTGTAATAAATGTAATACATGATGGTGTCGGTCGAGTGATTCGGCCCACCGGATGTGAGCAGCTGAATCAGTGCGAAGCACTGGAAGGAGTTAATCATGGTGATGATCAGGATATAGAGGGTGGTGGGCATAATCTGAGCCCACTTGACCTTCCAGAAAACCTGGCGACGGTTTGCACCATCGACCTCGGCTGCTTCGACAAGGCTCTGATCCACATTGCCGAGAGCGGAAACATACAGCACAATCGGCTGCCCGACAGACGTTGTCAGAAGAATCAGGATGATGCATCCCAGGGCATATTTGGAATCACCGAGCCAGTTGATATTTTTCTCAATGATCCCCATGCTTTTGAAGAGGTAATTGAAAATACCGAGCCGGTTGTTAAACATCCACTTCCAAACCACGGTAACAGCCACGGAGCCCGTGACGACCGGGAGATAGAACACCACACGGAAGAGGCTTGTCAGCCATGGCTTCATATCGTAAATGCAGTTTGCCACCCAAAGGGAGAAAACCATCACGACCGGAACAGAAACCAGCACGATGACAAAGGTGTTTTTCAGAGCCCCCATGAAAACAGGGTCACGGAACAACTCCAGATAGTTTCCGAAGCCAATGAACACATCTTTTGTGTTCTTCCCCATATTGGAATCGAAAAAGCTGGTGAAGATACACATCACCATGGGGTAAACCACAAACGTCAGGAAAAAGATCAGGCTCGGAAGAAGAAACAGATAGCCGGCTATTGTTTCCCGACGCACCAGCGCCCGGCTCATGCCGGATTTATTTTTATTCACAGCAGCTCTCCTCTCTGAAAAGAGTTTCGATTAAGGGAACACCCTCCCTGCGCGAAGCAGGGAGGGTGCGCACCCTTTTACAAGGTTCAGCTTTGTAACAGATTATGATCAGGCTGCAGCTGCAGCATTGGCATTGGCGCAGAAGGTTGCAACTTCCGTTGCGACATCGCCGCCGTCGCCGATGCGCTGGAGCATATTCCACCACTCGGTACGAGCGGTTGCCCATCCTGCAGTGACCTGATAGTAGTCACCAAGGTACGGCATGAGGACCTTGTAGGCATTCATGGTGTCATTGTCTGCCCAGATTTCAGAAATGTCATTGCCGCCGGCTACGTCACGAACTGCAAAGTATTTTGCCGTTCTGACAGCAGGAGCTGTGCCTTCGCCATCGCAGAAGTATTTGACAAATTCTTTTGCTGCTTCAATCTTGTCTGCATTGCCGTTATCGAAGATTCCGAAGCCCCAGATACCACCGCAGAGAGCTGCGTTGCCATCTTCTGCCGGGAAGCTCATAAAGACGATCTCTTCATCATCATAGGTTCTGTCGCCGGTGGTCTCGCCGGGGAGCTGCTGTGCAATATTCCAGCAGAAGGCCATCTTCAGCAGGCCCTGACGGAAAGCGGTGATTTCCTCGCCGCCGTTCTCAGCTGCGTTGAAGTAAACACCTTCCAGGCTCTGGAGAAGCTCAAGGGCTTTGACGTTCTCTGCGGAATCTGCCGTATAAGCGGTGTGCTCAGCATTGGTGAAGGTGCCGCCGTAGAGGTTATTCACGATAGCGCGGGTACCCTGGTCGCCGCCCTGGCCGGAGCAGTAGACATCGGCTACAGGCTCACCATAGTAGGCATAAAGGGCATTGACAGCATTGATGAAGCCTTCCGTCGTCCAGGTGTGGGACTCTACATCCACATACTGGTCAGCGCCGGCAGCTTTGAATGCATCGTAGTTGATGGCCATGCAGTGAGCCGTCATCACAACAGGATACTCGTAGCAGGCGCCTTCCGCATTGAAGCAAGCGGATACGCAGGAGGGGTTGACCTGAGCGAGGTCTTCCTCATCCCAGAGGTCTGCAAGGTCTACCATGTAGCCTTTTGCACCCCAGTTCGCAACCAGACGCTCGGGGCCTTCCATCACGAGGTCGGGAGCTGCACCGCCTTCAAGGGCGGTGTTGACCTGGTCGTCACCGTTGGTGTAATCCAGATACTCAACCGTGACTTTGATGCCGGTAGCGGCTTCAAAATCTGCCATCAGAGCTTCAACAGCTTCTGCATTGCCCCACTGGCCGATCGGATACGTCCAGAGGGTGATTTCTTTTGCGGGTTCCGCGCCTGCGAAAGCAGCAAGAGATGCTACCATGCAAAGTGCAAGAACGATTGCCAGGAATTTCTTCATTTTGTGTACCTCCAACAAAAAATTTTGTTTTCTATTCTTCAAACAGCCTGGTAACTGTTGAATTCACTGATTGTACTGCTATTGTACCGAATAACCAGAAACTTGTCAATAGCTTTTTTGAAAATTATTTTCAATTTTCTTAATTTTTGAAAATTTATTGCAGATGCTTGTCCGTCAGTGCTTCGGCAATTGCCATGCGGGCCTTCCGGCAATCGTCCAGATTCCGAAGGCAGACCTCGGAAAAGAGCACATCCAGCAGATACATCTGGGAAATTCTCGCGGCGACGGAACCCAGCTGCAGCGGGCTTTCGTTGGAACCGCACTGCAGAACGACATCGGCAATCTTTGCCCCCGGCGCATTGGGAAACCGCGTAATCAGAATGACCTTTGCCCCACGGTTCTGCGCAATGGAGAGGGTGTGCACCATGTCAGTCGTTGCACCGGAATAGGAAAAATAGAGGACCGCATCCCTTTCCGTCATGGTGGAAGCTGTGATGGCCTGGGTATGATTGTCGGTTACGGCAAAGTATTTGCTCTTCGTCGTCGTGAAAAGATGCGCTGCCTCCTGGGCAAGGATCATCGACCCTCCCTGTCCCATACAAAAGACCTTTTCCGCCCGCTCTATCAGATCTGCAGCTTTTTTGATTTTTTGCTCGTCAATGAGCTCCAGCGTCTGGGTCATGGCGTCGACATCGGCGGTATAGATCTTCCGGATGATCTCGGAAAAACTGTCATGATCCGTCACTTCTCCGGAGAGGGGGCTCATCTCGCTGGCGGAGGCGGTAACGGAACGGGCAATATCCAGACGGAATTCGTTGTAACCTTTGTATTCCAGCCTGCGGGCAAAGCGGGAGATCGTCGCTTCGGCGACATCGCTTGCTCCCGCCAGCTCCGTAATGGAAAAATGCTGGGCTTCCGCCCGGTGGGCAATCACATAATCCGCAACCTTTTTTTCTGCCGCGGTGAGATTATAATATTCCTTGCTGACTCTCTGGTTGAAGCCGGTTTCTGTCGTGATATCAGGCATTTGCTGGCTCCTTTTCCCGCTTATTTTGTCAGCTCACCGAGCATCAGATCCACATTGACGAGCATGCGCGGCAGGTGGAAGGGCCCTTTGAACGTGGAACCCTTGGTGGAGGGCATCGTCGGCAGCCCGTCACGCCGGAGGTATCCGTACCACTCGCCGTATTCCGGATCGGAGAAGTGCGCTTTGCAGTAATCCAGCGTTTTGTAGAACCAGTTCAGATATTCCTCTTTCCCGGTATCACGGTAGAGCATCAGGGAGGAGATCAGAATCTCGTCATGCGGCCACCAGAGCTTCATATCGTGCTCATAAGCCTCGGGCGGCTTGCCCAGACAGTCGACAAAGTAGAGCAGCCCGCCGTATTCCTCATCCCAGCCGGCATGAATGGCCCAGTCGAAAATCTGCTCGGCTTTGGCAACCAGGCTCTTGTCTCCGGTGCGTTTGGCATGCTCAAGCAGGAACCAGACGCCTTCGATATCGTGGCCCGGATTCACAATACGGCCTTCGGTAAAGTCGGTACGGGCTTCTCCGTCGGGGCCGACGTTCTCGAGAATGCACTTGAGCTCCGGATGATAGCTGTAACGGAAGATTTCATCCACGCACTGCTGAGCACGCTGCTCATAGAGGGCCTTTCCTTCCGGATCGGCGCGCATCATCACACTGGTGACGTTGAGGTAGATCATCGGCAGGCCGAAGGAACGGCCGGTGCGTGTTTCGGGAATGGTTTTCGGGCCGAGGCCGGTGGGATCCGGAGCGCCGTGCCAGAGATTCCAGTAAATCTCATAGGCGCGTTTTGCACGGGTGAGGCATTCCTTCTCCCCGGTTACGCCGTAGTATTCCGCATTGGCCATGGCATAGAATGCCTCGGAATAAAAATATCTTCTCTGGCGAAGGGGTTTGCCGTCTGCTGTGACGGTGAAATACATTCTGCCGTCGGCGTCGGGGTTGATGCAGTACTTTTCCATAAAGTCCAGACAGGATTTGGAAGCTTCCAGCCATTCCTCCCGCTTTCCGTATACGGCACAGAGCCATGCAAAAATCCAGCCGCAGCGGCCCTGCATCCAGACGCTCTTGTCGGTGGAATAAATTTCTCCTTTCCGGTCGAGGCAGGTATAGACACCGCCGTGCTCCCGGTCCATCCCGTTTTTCAGCCAGAAGTTTACACAGGTGTCCAGTTCTTTCTCAACCCAGGCTTTTGTTTCCAGCAGTTTGTTCTTTTGCATCTGATCCATATCTTATTATCCTCCATTACCAATTGTTTGAGTCGGGATCTTCGGTAAAAAACATTATAGCATGCAGGGGTTTTCCTGTCGAGATCGAAAAGAAAAAAATTTTCTTTCTTTTTTGCTGTTGAAAAACTCTTTCACGCATGGTAGTATAGGACTATCTATGAAATCACAAATCAAACAACGATCTACAACTTTAAGATGGAGGAATTGAGCATGAACCTTTCTCTTCACGGCATTCCAGTCGAAGTGGGGCACTCTCCCGTTCTCGACCCGGCGTTTCTCCCGATGCACCTTTTCAACAAAGCATTCCTGGAAACGGCAAAAAAACCGATCGGCATCGCAGTGGAGCGTGCCGGCGGGGAGATGGCTTCCTGCCGGACGTTTATTCACGGCACGCCGGAAATGGTTGAGGCTGACCGCTATTACATCCGCCGCCTGGTCAAAACCCTGCTGTGGATGAAGGGCGGATACAAAATCTACTGTGACGACGAAGCGATCTTCCGTTATCTGCATGATGTCGCCTTCTGCGACGGCGGCGAGCAGGATTTTGACTTTCACTATTTCACCAACATTTTTGAACAGCCCTTTGAGGTGCTCTTCGTAAAAGAGGTGCCGAAAGCCAAGGACAGCCCGATCCCCATGGGCGGGCATCTGGAAGGATGCCGCATCGGGTTCGACGCCGGCGGGAGTGACCGGAAGGTCTCAGCCGTGATTGACGGCGAAACCGTTTACTCGGAAGAAGTGGTCTGGTTCCCGAAAGTCAATTCCGACCCGGATTATCATTACGACGGCATTGTTTCCGCTCTGAAGTCGGCCGCCAAACACATGCCGCGGGTCGACGCCGTGGGCGTTTCGTCCGCGGGCGTCTACATCAAAGACAGAACCATGTCCGCCTCGCTCTTCCTGGCTGTGCCGCAGGATCTCTATGAAGAAAAAGTAAAGGATATTTATATCCGGGCTATTACCGACACCTTCGGGAAGGACATCCCCTTCTGTGTGGTCAATGACGGAGACGTCACCGCGCTCGCCGGCGCCATGAGCCTGGAGGACAACAACGTGCTCGGCATTGCCATGGGCACATCGGAAGCGGGCGGCTACGTGGATGCAAACGGCTGCGTCACGGGATGGCTCAACGAGCTTGCCTTCGTCCCCGTGGATGCAAACCCCGCCGCCATGCAGGACGAGTGGAGCCTGGATATCGGCTGCGGCGTCAAGTATTTCTCGCAGGACGGCGTCATCAAGCTGGCTCCCCGTGCCGGCATCGAGCTCGATCCCGCTCTTTCTCCGGCGGAGAAGCTGAAAGTCGTCCAGAAGCTGATGGAAGAGGGCGATGAGCGGGCGGCAAAGGTATATGAGAGCATCGGCTGCTATCTGGCCCACACGCTTGCCCTTTACTACGATCTCTACGCTTTCAAACATGTGCTGCTGCTCGGGCGCGTGATGTCGGGCAAAGGCGGCGATCTGCTGCTGGAAACCTGCAAAACCGTTCTCCGGGAGGAATATCCCGCGCTGAACAAAGCCATCCATCTCGCCCTGCCGGATGAGAAGTTCCGCCGTGTCGGCCAGAGCGCCGCTGCCGCTTCCCTTCCGGAAGGAAGAAAAGCAAACTGAGGAGAGGCCAACAACATGATGAAAAAACATATCGTCTGCTTCGGCGATTCCAATACCCACGGATACTGTGCCGACCCGAAGGACACGGAAACCCGGGCTGACCGTTTTTCGGAAAACGAACGCTGGACCTGCCTGCTGCAGAAAGCGCTGGGTGAGAAATATTATGTGATTGAGGAAGGCCTTTCCGGCCGCACCACGGTGTTTGACGATCCGCTGCACGAAAAAATGTCCGGCCTGGACAGCATCTACTCCTGCCTGATGAGCCACGAGCCGGTGGATCTGCTGATCATCATGCTCGGCACCAATGACTGCAAAGAGCGCTTCGGCGCCAATCCGGCGGCGATCGCCGTCGGCCTCGAGCGGCTGATCCTGAAGGCCAAAACCGTCCCCGCTTGGTCCTGCGGGACGCCGAACATTCTTGTGATCTGCCCGCCCTGGATGCGGGAGGGCTTCCACGATGAGGTGATGGGCCTTTGCTGCGTGGAAAAATCCCCTCTGCTGGCGAAGTACTTTGCTCCCGTTGCGAAGGCGAATAAATGCGCCTTTCTGGATGCGGAGGGCATTGCGGAATTCAACACGGTTGACTTCACCCATCTCAGCCGCCAGGGGCATGCGCAGCTGGCAGCCAAGCTCGCGGAACTCGTCCCGACTCTTCTCCCATGAAAAATCTCTTCAGCCCGGAAGGATGGCTGTGGCGCATCCTCAACACGCTGACGGATGTTTTCGCCCTCAGTGTGATCTGGTTGTTCTGCTGCCTCCCGATTGTTACCATCGGGCCTGCAACGGAAGCGCTGTATGATTCCGTCGTCCACGGGATCCGCTATCAGGAATCCGGCCCCTACAGGCGGTTTTTCCGCACCTTTCGGGCAGATCTGGGGGGTTCCATCCTCTCTACCATCCTGTGGATTGTTGTAATCGGTTTTGGATTCTGGTCTCTTTCGCTGCTGCGAGCCCTCGGAGAGACCTCCCGCTCCGCTGCCATTGCCGCTGCCGCCTACTATATTATTCTGGTGCTGCCCTGCGGTGCTGCCTGCTGGGCTTTTCCGACGCTGTCCCGCTTCACCTACGGATGGAAGGACCTGAATCTCACCGCCCTGAAGCTCTCCGTAGGCTATCTCCCCAGAACGGTAGTCCTTGTACTGCTGACAG
>JAFUGY010000094.1 GCA_017469115.1 Oscillospiraceae bacterium | reverse complement strand
TTGGTAAGGATGAGGTCGCCAGTTCGACTCTGGCCAGCAGCTCTTGAAAACCCTGAAGTCTTAGGATTTCAGGGTTTTACTTCTTTTTTGGAACTTTTTAAGGAAGTTTGCTTTTTGCCAGAGCGCATCCCTAACAGTCAGATTTTGATGAAAGGATGCGCTCTTAAAAGATGTAGATGTTCAGAGAATGTCGTGATTGATGGGGATGGAAAAGAGCCGCTCAATCTCTTGCGGCTTTTTGGTGCTTGTCAAAGCCCACATTAACTTAGCCGTGATTGCCTCAAGGGTCATATCATGGGCTTCAATGACGGGATAGAGCTCTTTAATCTCCGCTCCGACCTGATAGGTAGAGAGATCTCCGCCTTCGTATGGAACCTGCGTTGTCAGAATCACCGGCTTATCGGCTTTGACCCATTCATTCAAAGCGCACGCAAGCTCTCCCTTTCCGCCGCCGGGTAATCCTCCGACTCCAAAACTCTGGATAACCAGAGCATGGTAGTCGTTTTTCAGGTTTCGGATCGCCGCACCACTGATACCTGGGATCAGTGTAATCACCAGAACGCTGGGGTCAATAAAATGGTAAAATACAGGCTTGCTGGAAGGGTTCATGTCGGTTTGCAAAAAGCGGATGATTTTCCTCTCCCGGATGACGGCAACTTCCGGGTAATCCACACTCGAGAAGGCATTATAGCTGCGGGTCCGTTCTTTTCTGGCCCGTGTTCCCAGAATCACTTTCCCGTTAAAGACGATCGTTACTCCGTGAGAAAGATCATCGGATGCATAAAGAAAGCTGTCAATCAGATTGCTTCTTGCATCCGTGTTGCTCAGGGAAATGGATTTCTGGGCACCGGTCAGGACAATGGCCTTGGGGGAGTTCTGAATCAAATAAGACAACGCGGCAGCAGTATAGGCCATGGTATCCGTGCCATGAGTAATGACGAAACTATCATATTTATGGTAGTTTTTTTCTATTGTATCCGCCATCTGCAGCCAGTCGGCAGGAGTGATATCGGTGCTGTCCAGATTCATCAATTGAATGGTGTCAACTTCGCAAATGTCACTCACCTCAGGAACAGAGAGCAGCAGATCCTCCGAGGTGAGAGCAGGGTGCAGACCATGAGCGGAAGATTCTGAGGCAATCGTCCCACCGGTGGCAATCATCAGGATTCTTTTCATGTTCTTTACCTCATAAAGTTCTGTCAGAAGGAGAAACATTCTTTTTTATATTATATCAGACATCAGCTGGAAATACCATTCTCTGCGTTCCCATTTTTATTTTTTTCTCTATGACCCCATTTTTATCCTCTTTTTCTTCGTATTATTGAGTGAACGGGGAGAGCACAACGAAAACTGCTGACTTCCCGAAAAAAAGAAAAGGAGCTATAAAAATGAAAACAAAGCGCATTCTTGCAATGATTCTTGCACTGATCATGGTTGCTGCACTCAGCTTTTCTGCGTTTGCAGAAGGAAATCGGCAGGAAAACGGAAAGCAGTTTGAAAGGATGGGGCGGATGAACGACCAACGCCAGCCGGGAAAGAACGGGGAATTCAATGGCCAGCAGCCGCCTGAGATGAACGGTGAGTTCAATGGCCAGCAGCCGCCCGAGATGAATGGGAAATTCGATGGCCAGCAGCCGCCTGAGATGAATGGTGAATTCGATGGTCAGCAGCCGCCCGAGATGAATGGTGAATTCGATGGCCAGCAGCCGCCCGAGAGGAACGACGAATTTGACGGTCAGCAGCCGCCTGAGAGGAACGGCGAGTTTGATGGCCGGCAGATGTCTGAAAGAAATGGCAGATTCAACGGTTATCATCCGGAGATGGATGGCAGCAGAAAGGACCCTCTCACGGAATCGATTGATGCTCTGGAAGACAGAGAGCTGAAAGAATCCCTTCTTGCCCTTGCAGAGAATCTGGAAGAGGCAAAAAAGGCAGCAATGGCTGCCCGTGAGGCCGGAGAAGAAAATCTCAGCACCTATGAAGAAGCCGTGCAGGAAGCTCAGGAAGCTTTGATTGCGGCCTTCCGGGAAGCCGGGATAGAGGGGAAAGGTATGAAAGTTCCCAACGGGTTCCAGCCGGATGGAGAGAGGATCCCGGAACAGCCATCGGAAGAATCCCCTGTGAAATAACTGTAAAATAACGGCTTTTCCGCTTGATTTTGGAAGCTTGAACGTTTATCTTGTGAAAAGATGAATAGAAAAACGTATAAGGCAGGTCTGCATGCAGGAGAATGTCACCAGTATGGTGCTCGCCGCGAAAACCGACGAGGCCATCCGAGAAAAACTGATTCAAACAAGCAGCCAGACCATTCTCCGCACTGCTTCCTCCGCTGCAAAACGGTATGTAACAGAGAGCGATGACGAATGGTCTGTAGCCTTATACGCTTTTTCAAAGGCCATCGATGTTTATTCACCGGAAAAGGGAGAGTTTCTTCCGTTTGCACAGATGCTGATTCATCGCAGCTTGATTGATTATTACCGCTCGGAGAGTAAGCACCAAGCAGAAACGCCGGTTGCACCCGAAGTGATGGAGGGAAACGGCGAAGAAGAGGAAGATACAGAGGCGTATCTTGCGGTAGTCAAACAGAGCATGCAGGAAGAGGATCATTCTCTGCAGGATGAGATTATGGAAGCAAATGAGCTTTTTTCTGCCTTCGGATTCAGCTTTTATGATCTCACAGCCTGCTCCCCCAAACAGGAAAAAACCAGGCGGGAATGCATTCTGGCTGTACGCTATATGATGAACCCCAAAGAGCGGGCGGAAGATTTTAAACGAACAGCCAGGCTTCCGATCCGGGAAATCAAAAAAGCAACCGGAGTATCCACCAAGACGCTGGATCGGTATCGAAAGTATCTGGTCGCCGTGATTATTCTTTTGAGCGGAGATTTTCCGCATCTTGCGGAGTATCTGAAACCGTTCAGAGAGGAGGGAGCCTATTCATGAAAGCTGTCATTGTGGAAATTCGTGGAGACCGCGCAGCAGCCTTGTTGGAAGACGGGCGCTTTGTCAGCATTCCGGACAATGCCTATTCCGTCGGCCAGGAGATCACGCTTGTGCAGCGAAAAACAGCCCCAAAAATCCGTGCAGCTTCGTTCCGGCGGCGTATTGCAGCCATTGCAGCTTCAGCCATTCTTGTCTGTGCAGCAGGCGGAAGCGGCCTCGTTTATGCCACTCCGTACGGAACCGTCAGCATGGATGTGAATCCTTCCATTGAATATACCATCAACCGGTTTGACCGCGTTTTGCGGGTTACCGGCGTGAATGAGGACGGACAGGCTGTGCTGGATGCTATGGACAAGAGGCAACTGCTGCATAAGAAAATCGATCAGGCTCTGATTGCAACCGTTTCACAGCTGGAAGCAGACGGATATTGGGATGAAGAGGAAAACACTGTCGTTCTTTCTTCAGGGACCGGTAGTAATGAGCACAGTGCTGCCCTGGCGGCTTCACTGGAAAAACAGTTCTCCTCAAAAACAGAAGTCTATTCTGCTGCCGTGACCCGGGAAGAGGTTGCCTCTGCCCATGAAAAAGGTATGACGGCAGGCAGGATGCGGTTGCTTGATGAGATTGAACGGAAAGAGCCGGAATTGTTCCGCGAAGCGGACTGGGCTGACCGACCGGTAAAGGACCTGATGTTTGCCTATGAATACGAATTGGGAGATGGTTTCGATTCTTCCTCGATTCCTGCACAGGATATGCATCCCGGCCGGCAGGGAAAAGAGAATGCCCCGGACGAAAAGTATAACCGGGAACCAGACACCCCGATCGGGGACAAAACAGAGGCGAAGATTGATATGCTTCCCGGACAGGGAAGTCTGAATTCTGCTGATCAGCCTCACGAAAGATCGGGAGAAGAACAGGGGGGTCGCAGAGAGGAAAACTTTGCTGATGACCATCGTCAGCCCGACGGGCAGAATATGATGCAGCCGCCGGCGGCTTTCGGCCCCGGGAAATAATCTCTTCCCATTGCAATAAAAGAAAGGCTCCTTCGATCTCGAAGGAGCCTGAAAAATTTAATAGGATGAAAGAATGCCGGTTTATGCTTCCGTGTTGCGGAAGATCACATCTTTCCGACTGCGCAGGGCGTAGTAGAGAAGAAGGCCGAGCACGCCGCAGGAGAGCACTTCACCAATCCCGACAGTGAGCATCATCAGAGGGATCGGAAGATCAATTTCATAGGCATAGCGGAGCACAAAAGGTACAATAATGGTGTTGGAGAGAATCGGCGGAATGGGAGCCAGAAACGGATGGGCGTTGCGAAGCTTCCAGGTGAAGAAAGCACCGATCAGGGTGGCGAGGCTTCCGAAGATGATATCCGGGATCAAAGCACCGCCGAGAAAGTTTCCGAGGAGACAGCCGATGAACAGCCCCGGGATCGCCGCGGGTGTAAAGACCGGCAGAATCGTCAGAGCTTCCGCTATTCGCACCTGAATCTCACCAAATGAAATCGGACGGAAGACGTACGTCAACACTACATAGATAGCAGCGATCATCGCTGCCTGCGCGAGGAAGAGCAGTTTCTTGTTTTGCATGTTCAATTTTTCTCCTTAGTTTTGTTTTACCGGAAATCCGGTCGGCAGGATGGTTACGAACTGCCGTTGAAGTTACAGCGCCTGATTATATCATCAAAAGGAAAAAAGTCAAGATGTTTTGAAAAGAGGTTGCAAATCCAAAACTCCTGTGATAAGCTACCAGCGCCGGAAAATGCCTCAACAGAAGGCCCGGATTATGGAAGGAGAAGACTATGCTGAACAAATTCTGCAAGAGACCACTGTATGAAGTGACACAGACCATGGCAAAAGTTGCACTGGGTGTGGAAAAGGCTGAACTCGTGATCAGAAATGCAAAGCTCGTCAACGTCTGCACGGCGGAGATCCAGGAAGGGATCGACGTAGCCATTGCGGAAGGGCGCATTGCCCTTGTCGGCGACGCAGCACACTGCATCGGAGAAAACACAAAAGTGATCGAAGCAAACGGACAGTATATCGCACCGGGATTTTTGGATGCCCATATCCATGTGGAGTCCGCCATGATCAGCTGCGGCGAGTATGCCAGGGCGGTTGTTCCTCACGGCACTACGGGTATCTATATGGATCCGCATGAGATCTGCAATGTCTGCGGTCCGGAAGGCGTCAAATACATGATCGAAGATGCAAAGCGTGCACCGCTGAAATGCATGTCCAACGCACCGTCGTGTGTGCCGGCTGTTGCAGGATTTGAAGATACCGGTTCCTCCATCGGCCCGAATGAAATCCGCGAAATGATGACGTGGGACGGTATTGTTGGCCTCGGCGAGATGATGAGCTTCCCCAATGTGCTGGGAGCGGAAGAAAACATCCATGGTGAGCTTGCCGAGACGCTGAAGGCTGACCAGGTGATCACCGGCCACTTCTCCATCCCGGATACGGGAGCAGGCCTGAACGCCTAT
Source organism: Oscillospiraceae bacterium (assembly GCA_017469115.1). GTDB lineage: Bacteria > Bacillota > Clostridia > Oscillospirales > Oscillospiraceae > Limivicinus. The sequence goes on along the minus strand of JAFUGY010000094.1, from coordinate 10,325 downwards.
ATTGCCTCCGGTGTGCGCTGCTGTCATGAATCCACCAGAGCAGAAGACGTGGTGGAGAAGATGCGTCACGGAATGTATGCGCTGATGCGTTACGGCAGTGCCTGGCACGATATGCCGATTATTATCAGGGGGATTCTGGACAACAAGATAGAAGACCGTTTTGCCTGCATGATTTCTGACGATACCCATCCGGATACCCTGATCCAGGACGGGCATATGGATCACATCGTTCGCTGCGCCGTCAAGGAAGGGCTGGATCCGATCAAGGCAATTCAGTATGTAACCATTAACCCCGCAACCTGCTTCCGGATGGATCACGAAATGGGAAGCATCACGCCGGGCAAATGCGCAGATATTGTTTTCTTTGACGATCTGAATGATATCCGGATTACCCGCACGATCATCGACGGAGATGTTGTTGCGGAAAACGGAAAGATGACAGTGGAGATCGGACAGCCGAACGTTCCGGAATTCGTCAGAGATACCATGCACGTCGGCGTGGAGATTACCCCGGAGAGCTTCCGCATTGCCGCGCCCGAAGGGACAGAAGCAAACGGGACGGTAAAGGGCCGTGTCATTGAGATCATCCCCAACCACGTGGGCAACTATGAACGTATTATGGATCTGCCGGTAAAGGACGGATACGTAGAGGCGGACGCTGCACAGGATATCATGAAGATGGTTGTATTTGAGCGCCACCATGAAACGGGCACGAAGGGTGTTGGCTTCCTGAAGGGCTTTGGCTTCAAGAAAGGTGCCATGGCACAGACGGTTGCGCACGATGCCCATAACCTGCTGGTTGCCGGTACAAATGATGAAGATATGGCGCTTGCTGCCAATACACTGATTGAATGCGGCGGCGGAATGTGTGCCGTTGCAGACGGAAAAGTGCTTGCCCTTGTTCCACTGCCGATTGCCGGATTGATGAGCGAACAGCCTGTTGAGGAAGTTGCAGAGCTTGTCAGCAAGCTGGCAGATGCCTGGACGGAAATGGGCTGTGTGATCAACTCCCCGTACATGACGATGGCACTGATCCCGCTGGCTTGCTTGCCGGAGCTCCGGCTTACCAACCGCGGCCTGGTGGATTGCCGTACCTTCCAGTTTGTCGATCTTTTCGTAAAATAAGATAACGGTAAAAAATGGGAATAGCGTCGTGCACCACGGCGCTATTCCCGAATCTGCTCCGGTAAATCAGACAAACCTTTTTGCCCGTTTTGGAGGTCAGCTTATGACATATGAAGAGGCAGTGAAGCGCATTCCCAACGGCCGTTATCGCCATTTTAAAGGAAATTTCTATGAAGTGATCGGTATCGCGCGCCATAGCGAGACGGAGGAACCCATGGTCGTCTATCGCGCGCTCTACGGAGAGGGCGGAATATGGGTCAGGCCGGCGGAGATGTGGGTAGAAACTGTCGAGCGGGATGGAAAAACCTTTCAGAGATTTGAGAAAATAACGGAAGAGGACTTTTGAGATGCTCCGCAAACATATTGTTTTCTATGGCTGGGTGCAGGGTGTCGGGTTCCGTTATCGTGCCCGCCGCGCCGCTGAGTTCTACGGATGCACCGGCTGGGTGAAGAATGAATGGGACGGGTCTGTTGTGATGGAGATTCAGGGAGGAGAGGAAAATATCGACCGGGTGATCCTTTCCATTGAACGAGGCACCTATGTGCGGATCGAAAATATGGCTGTGAAAACAATGCCGGTGGACGAAAACGAACACGGATTTCAAACCAGAGGATAAGGCGCTTCTATCAACCTACAGGCAGTGATCACGTCACTGGCCTGCATTTTTTACAGCTGACGTTGGGAAACACGACGCCAGCACAAACCGAAATGTAACAATCGATTCACCATCAACCATGATTTTAGAATAGAAATGTGAAAATATCTATGCTATACTTCAAAAATGTAAGTATAAGGAAATAAGCCTGCTGCCAGTCGGCCTATCAGAATATCTGTGCACTTTTTACACAGGAAGGATACAACAAGATGGTGAACACGCGAACCCTGAAGAAAGAGATACTGAATATCGGTGTTCCATCGTTTCTGGAAACTCTATTCACCACTTTCGCAGCCATGATAGACTCCAAAATGGTGGCGGTTATGGGCGTTTCGGCGATCTCTGCTGTTTCGGTGACCAATCAGCCAAGGCTCTTTATATTCAGCGTCTTTTTTGCGATTCAAACGGTAACCACAAGCCTTGTGGCGAAATACTATGGCAAAGATGATCGGGAAGAGGCCAACAGGGTGTTTGATTATATGCTGAAGCTGGTTATTTTCCTCTCTCTGGGGCTGGGGCTGCTCTCGGCCCTGCTGGCAAAGCCCATCATGACGCTTTTTTCCGGCCAGAAGGACACATTGGAGAACTCGGTTATATACTTCCGGATTATCATGTCCGGGATGATTTTCAACCTGCTGTATATGACTGTCAACTCAGCTCTTCGCGGCATCGGAAAGACCAAGCTGACCTTTGCAGACAATGTGCTGTCCTGTGTGGTAAACCTGTGCTGCAACTATCTGCTGATCGAAGGGCATTTCGGCTTTCCTGCGCTCGGCATTGCGGGAGCTGCCATCGCAACTGTGCTGGGCAATGCAGCAGCGCTGGCGATGAGCCTTGTTTTCGCCAGTGACAGAAGGCATTTTATTAATATCCCTTTCTGCCTTGCTCAAAAATATCGCATGACACTAGAGAATCTGAAAGAGATCACCGACATGACGAAGAGCTGTGCAGTAGACAACCTGAACATGCGGTTAGCACTTTTGATCATCTCCGGAATCACGGCAAGAATCGGCTCCTATCAGATGGCGGTGTACTCAGTGGGTGTTTACTTGCTGAATGTCAACTATGCCCTCGGCACAGGGCTGCAGACTGCTGCTGTCACACTGGTGGGGAAGGCGTACGGCAAGGGTGATTGGGAGATGATAAACGAATCTCGAAGAGCAATCACTAAACTTGGGATGATCGGTGCGGTAGTGCTCGGCATTGTGATTGCTGCAAGCGGCAGGTTCTTTTTCTCCTTCTTCAGCAGTGAAGAGAAGTTTATCGCAATGGGGACGCGTTCGGCAATCTTCATTGGTGTGATCACAATCGCCCAGACGCTGAAGTTTATCTACAACGGTTGCCTGCAGGGGATGGGGAGGATGAAGCAATCGATGTTTAGCAGCGTTATTGCCTTCACGGCGGTCAATCTTGGGGCGGTTGCCTTGAGCGTGCTTGTGCTGCACATGGGCATCTGGGGCGTTTGGCTCAGTACACTATTTTGCCAAACGGTTCAGGCTCTGATGCTGTATCATTTTATCACACATCCGGGAAAGGAGAACGACAGGTATGAAAAAAGAGTGGATGGATAAACCCATCCTCTGTATTTTCGACACCAGGCAGATCCAGGCGTTCATGTTCCGGGCCAACTCCTATTACGATACACTGGGCGGAAGCGATCTGATGGTTCACATTTTGGTTGATGCAATCTATTCCTCACTGAAGACCATAGATCCTCCCCTTGCCGATGACGAGTTTGATCTTTCCTTAGATCCTGATGGAGAGATACCCTACTTCTCCTCGGAGAGGATAAAGTTCCAGCTGATCATGTGTGCCGCGGGAAATGCCATTTGTCTAGTGCGCACAGGGGCGCTCGCACAGAAGATTATACGCAAATGCTCGCGCTATTATCTGGACCATGCCTATTCATTGAATCTGGATGTGGCCGTCACGGAGATGACAGGCGACTTCGGCAGGGACATTTCCAATCTTTTCAATCGGCTTGATGCCATCAAAGCCTCTGGTGACATCTCCAACCCACTCGGCCCCCTTTCGTGTGCCATGCGGGAAAACAGGACGGGTGAGCCGGTGGTGGGGATTGACCCTGTTCACGGGGATTATGTGTCACGGTCCTCTATCCTCCGCAGGAAGGAAGCCACCGGTCGAGGCACTGTCATCGGGATGGATGATATTCTGACCACCCGTGCTGCCAACGGGAAGGACTATCTTGCCGTGCTGCACGCGGACGGCAACAACCTGGGGATTACCATCGGGCGTATCATGCGGCAGACCTCAAGCTATGAAGAAAGCATCCGCGCTCGACGCAGAATCGACTGGAATATCAAGGGAAGCTACTGTCGGATCATGAAGGCCACGCTCAGAGAGCTGGAGGCGTATTATTACAACAACAGGACGGATGATACCGACTTTGCACATGCCTTTCAGGTGATTCACCAGGCCGGGGACGACCTGAACATCCTCTGCAGTGCAAGCCTCGTGATACCGTTTCTGGATATTTTTTACCGCAATCTGGACGGAAGCCTGCTTTTTGATGAAGGCGGGGTACAGATTCCTTTGTATGTGTGCACAGGCGTTGCGTTTGTCACAAAAGAAAAAAGTTTTGCTTCGGCCTTCGCACTGGCAGAGCAGTGCTGCGCCAGTGCCAAGAAAGAGGCAAAAAAAGAAATCAACCTCCGGGACGGGTTGGCAGGCAACTGGATTGATTATCAGATCAGCGATTATTCCAGCTCACAGGAGCTGGAACTGTTGCGAAGGAAGGCCTTTGTCAGCCGGGACGGTATCAGCCTGCTGCTGCGGCCATACTGTCTTGACCGAATTGCTGCCGGTGAGAAATATGCTTACGATGCGCTGAAGCAGCGGATCGGAGCACTGCATCAGCTGGAACTGGCAGACGAGATGCGGAATATCCTGCGGGAATCCTATATGCTTGGCAGGACGGAGTTTGAGCAGTGGATTGCCGTTTTTGCCAGGCAGGGCACAGACCTGAAGAAAGTGCTGGGGGAGCCCCTTTACCGGGACAGGGACGGGAATCAACATGCAGTATGGTATGACGCGCTGACGCTGATGGATTTCTTCCGGAAGGAGGGTAACTGAGTATGGATATTATTCAGGTTGTTACGAAGGGAGAAGTCTCTTTTCCGACAAGGCTGGAGACGACCGCAGGATACCGGTATGATATTCCGTTTGACAATGTGTCGCTGCCTTCGCTGCCTCTGAGCGAGGCAATCCGGGAACAGGTTGCGCTTCCGGAGGGAACCATCATCGGGCGGGCTCATCCGGCAGGCTATCTGGGGCTGATCTGTTACGCAGGAAGAATGTTGAATACCATCCCAAACAGCGAACGTTTTATTCGATCCTATTATACAAAAGACCGGTTCGACCCTCAGCAGGGATACAGCTTCAGAAGTTTAAAACAGGGGAATACGTTTGAAGCACAAATCTCCTTTCCGCCGGAGATGAGGAAGGAAGTACAGGAAGCCTTGCAGCGCATCACCCGGCTCGGAATACAGGAGGCAGAAATCAGCGGCGAAGTCACAGTGAAGCTGATGAAAAGAGAGATGGGGCAGGATGAAACTGCGCTGTCTGACCTTTGCAATTACAGCTCTCTGCACTATACTGTGATGCTACTCTCCTCTGCCTGCTTCTATGAACCGTATCGAAGCGGATGCAGCACCAGCACCTACATTCCCGGCTCGGCCATTGGGAAAGCCCTGCAGCGGAGCGGCCTTGCCTGCGCATCGTCCTTACGATGTTCCAACGCCTATATCAGCGACGGAAGAAAAAGGCTTCTGCCGACCCCAATGTGCGCATCACTGGTCAAGCTGGATAAGACACAGCTGCGGTATCGGATGGCTGCCGGGAAGGATCTGAATCGTGTGGAGCAGGATATCAACATGGATGCTACCTTCACTGACGACATTGAGGGCCATCTGGTTCGTTATGCCACCCCCGAGATCGAACAGATTCTCCCTTCTGACGGAAAGCCAGTAGATGCACTGCAGTCCGGACAGCTGTTTTCAGGCATCCTCTATGGCAGCAACGAGGCAATACGCGCGGTTGTGAGCCACCTCAAGAATAACCCGATCCTGAATCTGGGGGACATGTGCGACGAGGGCTTCGGAGAAGCAATCTGCAGGGTTGACCGGATATGCGAAGAGGAAATTCCTGCCTCGATCCCGGCGGTACGCTTTGATCTATGCTGTGCAGCCGATGTGCTGCTCCTTTCAGACAGCGGCATGACGGCCTATCATGCAGAGAATCTGTTGGAAGAAGCGGAACGGGTGCTCGGTGTGCCCGGAAGGCTGAAGATCACATCCAGATATACCGGGATCCGCCACGACTTCAGCCGAAATCCGGAAGGGGGCTGGGACCGTGACGTCAAGCGCTGCCTGAAAATGGGATCCGTCATCCGGGTGGAAACCGTTGACGGAAGCACAATCGATATCTCTCCCCTGCTTCACACCTTCATCGGGGAGCGAACGGAGGAAGGTTACGGAGAGCTGATTGCCTATCCGGCCAGAGAAAGCTACTACCGACTTGCTGAGAATATAGCCCCGGTCGTATACGCCATGAACACCGTAAACACACCTCGGGATATTGCCATCGGTTCTCTGTTCGCCACCACCGTTATGAAAGATATCCTGAAAGCCCGTGTGGAACGCTTTGCGGCTGTGGACCGGGAGGAATATAAACAGGGGGTAAACGCCGTTGAGCTGCTGCCAATGGAATTGCTGCACGTTCTGCAAGACCGCCTTTACCCGGTAGCTTCGGATGAGGAACTGAGAGAATGGTATCTGAACTATCTGAAGGAGGATGAAGATGAATCGAATCCGGATTGAGCAGCTGCCGAAGGCGGGCTATGTAATCTTACAACTGAAATCGTCTTTTTTGTTCGAGCCCTACACCGTGAAAGACGGAAAACTCCTTTTCCGAGGCAGCGAGTATCTGGAAAAGGAGCCAATGACAGAGTGCCATTTTTTCAGCCGGGACAGGGAGTACCGCCTGATTGCGAGGAAATCGAGAGGGGATGTTATTGAACGTGTGCTGACCGCAGAGGAAGAGCAGGCGATGGACCCGGACCTCATTTATGAGCAGGAGATGCTGGTGAAGAAAGAATTCATCTCCCGGGATGACCTGCCGGAGAAGCTGCTGGTGATCAACCGCTATGTTTTTACAGAGAATGATACCCTGGCTCTGCAGGATTACCGCATCAGCTGTCCATGAGGGCGGATTCCGGAAAAGCAAGGGCATGGTTGTTCCAAAAGGCTTCGGCAGCTTCTCTTTCCGCATCGGTAAGGGAGGGACTCCAGGGCTCAGGGGATGCCTTCTCACCGGCGAAGGCAGTGAGAAGAATGGCCTCCTTCTCGCCGGTGCGCAGCAGAGCGAGGGTAAGGGAGGTGACCGGAATAGGCGGAACACCGTATAACACAGGCGTAACCCCGTCTCTCCCCAGCCTCTGCACCCATTGCACACGCTTCCGCAGCTCATCGGTGAGGGCAATACAGCTGCTGTTGCCAACTATTTCATCAAAGCGAACGGTGGCGGCCTGCGTTTTTCCACAGGAACAGGTCACGGAAATCAGAGATATTGCTTCCCGGATTTTTTCATCGGTCAGCCCATCTTCATAGTGCACGTGGCTGTGTTGCCTGTCCTTCACTGAAATGCCGTTTGCAGTAATGCCCATCAGCTTCGGGTCGGGCTTTTTCAGACGTCGGTACGGCCGGAAGCGGACAAAATCAAAACGCGCGATTTTTACAATCGTTCCGTCCTCCTCGGGTTTCTCTTCCGTGACTCGGTCGCTTGCAGCGGTCAGAATCGGAATGCCATCATCCAGAAGAGCATCCACCACCATGAATACCAGGGAAAATTCCCCCATGACCAGGACGGCATCCGGCTTCATCTCCCTGATTTGACTTAGAAGCTGCGATGCAATCTGCTCCTGCTCCTCATCCGTGGTGCGGGAAACCGGAGGAAACGAAAGGTCGATCACTTCCCCATAGGCTTGTGCTGCGCGAAGCTGCTTCTCCTGCCAGTTTGCATGGGGATGATTGGAAAGATTAATAATCATAATAATTCGTCGAGCAGCCCTTCTCGACTTTCTCCTTTCTGATATCCGTAGTTGGGCGAGACTGTTTCTTTTGAAAAAAGGGAGGATCGTAACAAGTGATCATAAAATATATGCCGGAAGACTTTATTGTTCAGGAAGTGCTCGTGACAGAGTTTTCATCCCGGGATTCGGAGCAGGCATACATGTTTCTGTGTCTTGATAAGAAAGGCATTTCGACCTTCGATGCTATTGCAGCAATTGAATCCTGGTTTCCTGTCAGTGATTGCACGGCTGCCGGACTGAAAGACAGCGACGGCGTCACATCCCAAAAAATCAGCATTCCAATCCGATATCGGGGAATACTGAACCGTATCGACGAATTCAACAGGGAAAATGCGAATGAAAAAAGATTTCTCCGTCTGACGTTCCTTGGCTACTCCAATGAGCCACTGAAGCCGGCACGTCTGGAAGGCAACGTTTTCCGCCTGCGGCTGCGCGGTATGGACAGTGCAAAGGCAGAAAGCATGATGAAAAGACAGATCTATACGCTTATATTTCCAAATTATTTTGACAAGCAGCGCTTTGGAATGCCCGGCTATAAGAAACAGACTCATCTGATCGGCGAATCGCTTTACCGGGGAGACTATCGGAAAGCTTATGAATATCTTAAGGAATCCGGAACAAAGGAAGCCTCACTGCCTTTTGACGGTGATTATGAAAAATTCTTTCATCAGATTGACAGACGGATTCGGGCTTTCTATGACTCAGCCCTGTATTCCGCTGATTTCAATGAGAGACTCGGGGATCTTTTGGAAGAAAGCGGCCCGGTCTGCGTTGTGGAGGATGAAGGAATTTTATTCCGCATGCCGAAAGAGAAGCGTACAATGGCTGCACTGATGGCGGAACACTTTCCGGAAGAGAAAATCGGAACATTCCGGATCCATACACTGGAACAGGATGTACCGCGCAAACTTCTGGTAACAACGAATATGAATTTCCTCAGATGCGAAACGGATGAATTTCATCCCGGAAAATCTGTGCTGACGGTTTCCTTCTTCCTGCCGATGGGAGCCTATGCCACCATGGCAATAAAGCAGCTGGATATTTTTACCTGTCGATCTGTGGAACGGATGGAATAAGGTTTTTATAAACGGAGGAGTGTTATCATGAATCTGGTGAAAATGAATTTGGACAGTTTGATTGTCCCTGAATGGTATGCCAAGAAAGAATCACAGCCCCGGATGGAGAAATTGAAGACCGCCATCGGAACCTTCGGATACATTGTGCCCATTGTGGTAAATACTGTGAACAACCATGTGGTGAGCGGGGTCAAACGTCTGGAGGCATTGAAGGACCTTGGAATCAAAGAGGCTGAAGTGGTGACGGTCAAGATCAAGGTCATGCAAAATGAGCAGGTGTGCTCCGTTATGCTGGATAAGATCGATTTCGAGTGGGAGCCTGAAAAACTGAGAGCCCTGCTGAACATGATCAATGATTCAACGGTGGATTTCCTTAAACTGACAGGGTTCAGTGATGCTGAGCTGAAGGCCATGCAGCTAAAGGAGCATAGTAAGGTCTTCGCAGAGGGGGGCCATCGGATCCTGAAGACTCCATATGAGTACAAGCCGCGGCACAGGGTTGATGTAAAACCCGGAGATCTGTTCCGGTTGGGAGACCACAGGCTGATGTGCGGCGACGCTACCAGCTCCGAAATGGCAGCGTATCTGATGGGCGGGCTGAAAGCCGATCTTGTTTTTACCGATCCTCCCTATGATTTCAATGAATCTCTTTACAATCACGTTCTGGACGAAAACCTGGAGAACGGTCATATATTTATCATGAACGATGACGTCAACACCGTGCGGTATCTGAAGAACAGTACCTTCTGTTTTGAAGAGTTCTTTATAGCGGATTTCGGGTTTGCTGCGCTTGTAAATAACAGGCCCAATCTTCAGCACATTCTGGTGTCTCATGAGATAAAGGGCGATCCTTTTCGCCCTGATATCAGCAGCGATGACTTCAACAGCATCATTAAAATGAAATACAGAGGCACCCTGGATGAAGACAGGACCGGCCATTTCCATCAGAAGAGCGTCGCCTTTATTCAGCTGTTCATTGAAAAATTCGCAAAACGAAATGTATTGGATGTCTTCGGTGGCTCCGGTTCCACACTTATTGCATGTGAACAGGCGGGGAAATGCTGCTTTATGATGGAAATGGAACCTTCATACTGCGAAATGATTATTGACAGATGGGAGACATCCACCGGGAAAGAGGCGGAGTTCGTATCCTGTTTACAAAGCTGAGCAATCTTATACCATGATGTTCATCGTACGCTACAACCCATTTTTCAGATAAAAGCATTCCTGTAATTCGTAAACCACGTCAATTGAAATAAGACGAACCTCGCAGTACAATTGAGTTGCATCTTGCCGGATGTACAACCCAATCAAAACCGGAGGTTCACCATGGATTATACACAGAATGCGAAGATTGCG